>DYCW01000013.1 GCA_019417865.1 Ruminococcus sp.
ATCTGTGACAGTGGTGAAAACAGTATCTCGCATTTTGCCAAACCATTCATTGGCACGCTGTTCCATTACGGTTTTCTCCGGCATTTGCAGTGGACTCGGCGGGGTTTCTCCCGCTGGCAGTGTTTTTTCCCGCAGAATGACGTAGATCAGTGACATCACTGGCACGCCAAGCAGCATGCCGAGGACACCAAATAAACCGCCGCCGACAATGACGGCAAACAGAACCCACATCGCTGGCAGTCCGACGGAACCGCCGACAACACGGGGATAAATCAAATTGCTGTCAATCTGCTGAATGATGATGACAAAAACTACAAACCAGATGGCTTGTTTTGGCTCTACCAGTAGCAGAATCAGTGCACAGGGGATGGTACCTACAATCGGACCAACAATAGGGATCATGTTGGTGAGACCGATGATAACACTGATGAGAACAGGATACTGGAATTTGAAAATAGACATACCGATAAAGCAGAGCAGCCCCAGAATGCAGGCATCCATCAGCTGACCGCCGACAAAGTTGGAGAAGATTTCAAAGGTAATATTGCCGTAGTGAGAAATCCGACGGTAGTTTTCTTTGGAGAACGCCTTTTGTAAAATTCGCTTTGCCTGTGACTTCAGCCGCTTTCTGCCGCTGAGCATGTACAGGGAGAAAATTAAACCGATAAAGCAGTCTACCACCACGCTGATCAGACTGGTTGCCCATGTTCCGATTTTCTCCATCAGGTTTGGAACATAGCTGGAAACCGTCATGGAGAGGTCGGTCAGCCAGGATTTAATTTGTGCAAAATCCAGACCGATTTGCTGCATCAGGTCATATAATTCCTGTCCCTTGCTGCTGTTGTTTTGGAGGAATTTTTGAAAGTTGATAAAGTAGATGGTAAACTGATCGGCGAAGTCCACGAGACTCTGCGAGAACTGCGGAACAATGATACAGATAATACCAGTTAAGACAGAAAATAAGATGAGATATGAGAGAATGACTGCAACTGCAGAACAGGGAAAGCGTCGCCCTTTCGTAACCTTTTGAAAAAATCCTTCCAGTCTTCGCACAGGTGTATGCAGTACCAGTGTGATGGCTGCACCGATGATGACTGGTCGCAGCGTACTGAGAATGGTGCGAATCCATGTCGAAACGGTTTCCAGACGCATGAGCAGGAATGCAACGAGCAGCAGAACCACGCCGCTGAAAATCACGGTGCGGGCAAAAGGGGTGTTAATATTGCTGCGTTTTCGTTTTGGCAAAGTGGCAGGACCTCCTTTCTTGAGAATATGGAGACAGTTTACAGGAGAAAACAGATGGGATATTTTATTTTGCGGTCTTGCTTAGCCGACAATCTGTTTTGCAACATCTACCGTATCCTTTGCATCTTTTGCATAGAAGTCTGCATGAATCTGCTTTGCATAGTCTGGTGTCAAAACGGCACCGCCCACGACCGTCTTACAGGACGGATATTGTTCCTGTAAGAGCCGTATAGTTTCCTCCATAGAACATAGTGTTGTGGTCATCAGTGCTGACAGACCTACTAACTTGACTTGATGTTCTATGGCAGCATCTACAACGGTTTGACAGGGGACATCTTTTCCTAAGTCAATGACGGTATAGCCGTAGTTTTCAAGCAGCACTTTGACAATATTTTTCCCGATATCGTGAATATCTCCTTTGACAGTCGCCAGCACGATTTTTCCCTTGCTGACAGGAGCTTGATTCCGTTGCTGTAAGGTATCTTTAATGACGGAAAAGGCAGACTGTGCAGCATCTGCTGTCAGAATCAGCTGTGGCAGGAAGACCTTTCCCTGTTCAAACCGGCTTCCGGTTTCATCCAACACCGGAATCAACATGTGATTGATGATTTCCATCGGATCCATGGTTTCTAGCAACTTTGCAGTAATCGCACCGCATTCCTTTTTCAAACCATGTTCCATGGCATAGGCAAGCGTCATATTTTGGTCTGCGGCAACTGCTGCTGGTTTTGCAGCGGTTTGTCCGTTGTAGCTGGCAATATACTGCATACAGCTGCGGTCAATGCCCTTTAAAACCTTGTATGCACGAACGGCTTCTGTCATAGAGGCAACATTTGGATTCATGATCGGCAGAAATAGTCCATTTTCCATTGCGAGAGTGAGAAATGTGCGGTTGACAGCTTCCCGGTTTGGCAATCCAAACGAAATATTGGAAACGCCCAGTACAGTTCGCAGCCCCAATTCCTCATGGACTCGCTTCATTGCCCTGAGCGTTTCGGCAGCCCCGTCCTGTTCTGCGGAAACAGT
>DYCW01000130.1 GCA_019417865.1 Ruminococcus sp.
GTGGTGTTTCCCTGATCATTGTTCTTTTTATTTGCCGCATTTGCATTGTAAGATTGTAAATAAATATAATATATGATCATGCATTGTAAAAAATGCAGCCATTTCCAAACAAGTTTGCAAGCAGACCTTATCACAAAACCAAAAAACAGTCATTTTAGAATCTGTTTTCGGAAACGAACTATCACATGTAGCTTTATTATACGACAGGAACGCCGGAATGTCAAGTTTTTTATTCTTCACATTTGGGATAGAAATACAAGTGTAAAGCGATTTCCTATCTTTTTTATGTTTTTTTTATGTACAAACAAAATTTCTTCCTTGATGCAGCAATAGCATATCAAGCTGCCTGTCTGCATAGATTGTAGTAACATCAACCCCGCACGGGACAATAAGGAGGATACCGCATGGAACTGAAACTGAATCGGGAACGCATTCCCGTCACAGAACGCATTCTGGAGGAAACACAGGAACAAGGCGTAGAGCTGGATTATGTCCTGCCGGATTATGACCCTGAAATTTTCCGCATCATCAGCTGTGAAATGCAGCCATCTGTCATAGACTACCAGCTGAATGGCAACCGACTCAACTATGAATTGCAAGTAGATATTCGTATTCTCTACTGCGGCAATGGCAGCCATAGTCTACAATGTGTCAACCAAACGATGCATTACATCAAGAATCTGGAACTGCAAACCAAGCCGGAAAATCCGTCTGTGACTTTGCAGGCAAAGACAGACTACGCCAATTGCCGTGCAGTCAGCCGTCGCCGCCTGGATGTCAGAGGTGCTGTTTCGGTTCGGATTCAAATCACCGGAGAACGGATGCAGGAAGTCATTTCTGATGTGTTCGGTATGCACATGCAATGCCGCAAACAGACCATTGCCTATGCCAGCCAAAAACAACGTGCGGTAAAAGTCGTTTCTCTTTCAGAGGAAATCGAACTGAATGCGGCAAAAGCACCGATCCATAGTATTCTCCGCTGCACCGCACGGGCAGAACAAGGGGAACAATCCGTCATTGCTGGTAAATTTGTGGCACGCGGTGAGGTTGCTGTCTCTATTCTCTACCGCTGCGAATCCGAAGAACATCCAGAACCAGAAACCATGCAGTTCACCATTCCCTACAGCCAGATTGTAGATATGGAAAAGATTGAAGAATCCTTCACCGGCATGGCAACAGTACAAGTGATTCGCTGTGAATGCAAACCAACTGCTGATAAAAGTGGCGAGCAGAATTGCCTGAAGTGCGAAGCAGACATTCGTTTGACCTGTATGGCATGCAAACCGGCATCCGTACAAGTGGTGACAGACGCCTATTCTACCGCATATCTCTGTGACTGCACCAGCACATCACTGCGAATTGACGGCATTCCCGTTCCATTGAAAGAACAGTTCTCCTGTACCGCTGCCATCCCTGCCGGAGATACACCGGTGGACTTTGTCAGCGATTTGCAGTGTCGAATTAAAAATGTCAGTGCTGCACCTGTACCAGAACAAAATCGCATTCGGGTCAGTGGCATGCTTTGTTGCAGCGTACTGGCAAAGGATGCCGAAGGCATGCCGTTCCTGCTGGAAAAAGAGGAAGCATTTGAGGAATTGCTTACCACAACAGTTCCACTGGAACAGGCAACTCTTTATGCAGAGGCAGAACCGGCAGAATCTTCTTTCCACCTTGCCGCAGACGGCAGCATTTCCATTAAAGCCTCCATCTCCCTACATGGCATGCTCTATCCGGCAGCACAGGAAACCTGTCTTTCTGCGGTTACAATCGATGAAAACCGCAAGCGGACACGAGACAGTGATTGTGCTTTGCGGCTCTATTATGGTACTGTCGGCGAATCCATCTGGGAGATTGCCAAACGCTGCAATACGAAAGTATCTGCTATTTCTGCGGAAAATGACCTGACAGGGGATACGTTGACAAAGCCCGGTATGCTGTTTATTCCGATTGTATATTAAGGAGGCAACGCTATGGCAAAAGATATTTATGAGGACATCGCAAGGCGAACCGGCGGTGATATTTATATCGGCGTTGTCGGTCCTGTGCGAACCGGTAAATCTACCTTGATTAAACAGCTGATGGAAAAGCTGGTAATCCCCCATATTCCGGAAGAATCCAAGCGGCTGCGTGCGGTAGATGAACTGCCGCAGTCTGCTGCTGGTAAGACCATTATGACAACCGAACCGAAATTTATTCCGGAGGAAGCAGCAGAAATCACCATCGGCGAACACACACACTTCCGCATTCGCATGGTGGATTGTGTCGGCTATATTCTGCCCAGTGCACTGGGCTATATCGAAAACGACATGCCCCGCATGGTCAAAACGCCATGGTTTGAAGAAGAAATTCCATTCGGCATGGCAGCAGAAGTTGGTACACAAAAGGTCATCACAGAACACGCAACAGTGGGACTTGTGGTGACAACGGACGGCAGCATTACCAACCTGCCAAGAGAAGAATATGCTGCCTGCGAAGAACGGGTCATTCAGGAATTGCAGCAGCTGGAAAAGCCATTTGTGATACTGGTCAATGCAGTGGAACCCCACAGCCGCCAGACAGAGGCTCTTTGTGAAAACCTGCGGCAAAAGTATCATGCAGCAGTCCTGCCCGTCTGCTGTCCGGAACTGGATGAAACAGATATTCAAGCCATCCTGACGCAGTTGCTCTATGCGTTCCCCATTCGGGAAGTGGAAATTCAAACAGCTGGGTGGATTACTGCACTGGATGCAGAACATTGGCTGCGGAAATCGGTGTTCTCCAGTATTCGTGCTGCTGCGGAACCACTGCAATATGTGCGAGATGTGCCACAAATGACAGAAACGCTCGCCTCTGCCGAACATATTCTCTCTGCCTCAGTCAAACAGATCGACCTTGGCACCGGTCATGCAATTGTATCCGTTGCCATAAATCCTGCACTCTTTTATCAGATTTTGGGTGAAACAACCGGCTTACAGCTGACTTGTGAAAGTGACCTCTTCCCTGTTCTAACGGAACTCTGCAAAATTAAAAAATCCTATGATCGAATTGCCCCTGCACTGGAGGCAGTAGAAGCAACCGGCTACGGTATTGTTATGCCGCAGCTGGAAGAAATGTCGCTGGAAGAACCGGAAATCATCAAGCAAGGCGGCAAGTATGGTGTCCGACTGCGTGCTTCTGCACCGTCTATTCATATGATGAAAGCATCCATTCATACCACAGTCAGTCCAATTGTGGGCACAGAAAAACAAAGTGAGGAGTTGGTCATGTACCTGCTGGAGGGCTTTGAAGAAGATCCTACAAAAATCTGGTCTTCCAATATTTTTGGAAAATCCCTGCATGAACTGGTCAATGAAGGCCTGCACAATAAGCTGAGCAAAATGCCGATGGAAGCCCGCCTAAAACTACAGGAAACACTGGAACGAGTCATCAATGAAGGTTGCAGCGGCTTAATTTGTTTCATTTTGTAACATGTTATATTCACGAATTCTATAAATCTATCTGCTATACTAAGAACGGAATTTGGATTCCAGGATAGAGGAGGCATTTGGTTTATGGATTCAAAAATAAATGAACTGGTCACAGCCATGATCACGCTGTACCATGATGACCCCAAGCGAATTCACCATTTTATGAAAGTATACGCCTTTGCCAGTGCGATTGCACAAAGTGAGCAGGTTAATGCACAACTGCAACTGCGTATCGAAGCCGCCGCACTGGTACATGATATCGGCATTCATGCAGCGGAACGAAAATACCGCTCCGCTGCAGGTGCCTATCAAGAGAAAGAAGGTCCGCCGCTTGCCCGTGCCATGCTGCTGGCAATTGGCTTTTCCGAGCCGTTTGTAGATCGGGTTTGCTTTTTGGTTGGACACCACCACACCTATACAGAAATTGATGGCATGGACTTTCAAATCCTAATTGAAGCAGATTTTTTAGTGAATGCCAGAGAAGAAAAAATGACAAAGAAAGCCATCACCCATTTTCGGAATGTTTATTTTGCAACAGAAACCGGAAAACAATATTTGGACGAAACCTATGGACTCAATCGTTTAGGCGATTAAAGTACAACATGACCATCATAAAAAATGAGCAGTTCCGTTCTGTGCGGAAGCTGCTCATTTTTGTATTTTCTTTTGTATGACTCTTACAGTTGGTCAGCGATGGTATAAATCAACTGTTCTGACTTTTCCCAGCCAAGGCAAGGGTCTGTAATGGACTTGCCATAAACGCCTTCCCCAATCTTCTGTGCACCATCTTCAATATAACTTTCAATCATAAAACCTTTAAACAAGGCACGAATTTCATTGCTGTGACGACAGCTGTGCAATACTTCGTTGCAAATACGGATTTGTTCCAGATACTTTTTGCCGGAATTTGCATGGTTTGCATCCACAATCACTGCCGGATTCGCAAGATTTTTCTTCTGATACAGTTCACACAACCGAATCAAATCCTCATAGTGATAGTTCGGCAATGACTTCCCCTGACTGTCTACATAACCACGTAAAATGGCATGGGACAGCGGATTGCCGGCAGTGTGCACTTCCCAGCCACGATACAAGAATGTATGACTTGCCTGTGCTGCAACCAGAGAATTCATCATGACAGAAAGATCACCGCCAGTTGGGTTCTTCATACCAACCGGAATATCCAAACCGCTTGCAGTCAAACGGTGCTGCTGGTCTTCCACAGAACGTGCACCAACTGCAACATAAGAAAGCAGGTCGGACAGGTATCGATGATTCTCCGGATACAGCATTTCATCTGCACAAGTCAAGCCCGTCATTTCTACTGCCTTTGTGTGCATCTGCCGAATGGCAATCAAGCCTTGCAGCATATCTTCTTTCTTCTGCGGATCTGGCTGATGTACCATCCCCTTATAGCCCTCACCGGTCGTTCTCGGCTTATTGGTGTAAATTCTCGGAATGAGAATCAGCTTATCTGCAACTTTTTCCTGCACCTTTGCCAGACGGCAGGTATAGTCCAAAACAGCATCTTCCCGGTCTGCGGAGCAGGGTCCAATAATTAAAAGCTTTTTATCAGATTCACCCGTAAATACCTTCTGAATCTCTGCATCTCTTGCTGCTTTGACGGCAATCAACTTGTCAGACAACGAAAACTGCTTCTTCAATTCCTGTGGGATCGGCAGTTTTCGGATAAATTCCATATTCATATTGAAAGACTCCTTTTTCTCTTCATTTACCCTATTATTATAAACCATTTTTCGTATAATTGCAAGTATTTTTTACATTTCGCCGAAATGAAACGCTTTTTTTACTGGTTTTTAAAAAGCATCTTGCAATTCGATATTAAAAATGATATAATGAAAACCATCATACAATCCAGCAAACAGAAAGGAAGACATGAAAGATGCCAAATTTTATTTTTATTGGGATGCCTGGTTCCGGTAAGAGTACACTTGGAAAATTAGTTGCCGATTCCATGCACTATGCATTTCTGGACACAGACGATATCATTATGGATACCTATGGCTGTGACCTGATGCACTTAATTGACCAACACGGTGTAGAGGGGTTTATTGCACTGGAAAGCCGTATTTTACAGCAGGTACAAGCGGAAAACACCATCATTGCCACAGGCGGCAGTGCCATTTACAGCGATACTGCTATGAACCATCTGAAGCAAATCGGCAAAGTCGTTTATCTGAAGAGAAACCTGCCAGAAATTGCTGCACAGGTAGGCGATCTGGTAACCCGAGGGGTGATATGTCGAAACGCCAACAATCTGGCGGAATTATATGCGGAACGCTGCCCACTTTATGAAAAATATGCAGATATTCTGGTTTCCTTAAATGGAAAAAGTGTGGAACAGGCAGCAGCAGAAGTAAAAAAAGCAGTGGAAGATTCGCTGAAAAAGTAAGCGGTTTTTTGCACGAATTGCAGAACTCCACAAAAATTGCAAATCTTGTTGTTCCATTTTCCTCTTTGATTTGGTATCATAAGAATATCAAATGAAGGAGGTTGTTCTCTATGAATACCGATAAAATTTATGCAGAATCTCTTGCAAACGAATACGCCCCGAAAGATACCTCAAAAGTAATCGCCCTGCGAAAATTAGATGCCAAAGCCAAACTGCCGGCAACCATTTTCACCTATTCCTTTGGCATTGCCTTTGCCCTGATTACTGGAGTGGGAATGTGTCTTTCCATGAAAGTCATTGGAAGCGGTTCTACTGCCATGATGGTGCTGGGCATTGTGATTGGCATCATAGGACTGTTGGGAATGAGCATCAACTATCCGATTTACAAGAATCTGCTGGCAAGGGGAAAACAAAAGTATGCCTTTGAAATCATGCAGCTGGCAAAGGAAATCAGCGAGCAGTAAACCGTGGCACGTGCAAAAAAATTGTTGAAAAAACTGTTGTATCCGCCGCTTTGGTTTTTGTGCAGCATTTCATTCTTTGCAGCAACTGCATTAATTTTCACTTTTATGACAGGCAATACAAAGCGTATGTCGGCTTATCTGAGCTATGGACTGTCGGCATACGCTCTTATCATTGTAATTGCCGCAATTCCAAGAACGAAACGACTGCTGAAATCAAAAAAAGCCAATTTTTTCAAGCACAGTCAACTGATAAAAATGATACGAACAACTCGTTTTGGAACAAATTATTTACAAGATACTGCATTTCGCGGCAGCATCAGTATTTATCAGGGCATGACTGCAAACTATCTCTATGCCATTTTCCGATTACTAACCGGAATTTATTATGGTTCTATATGGTTTCTTTCCATGGCGGTGTATCATTTCATATTGGGTATTTTGCGAACCTATTTGATCTGCCAGTATCGCTCATTGCGAACATGCAGCGGACAGATTTCAGAAGAATATCAATGCTACGGAAAAACAGCCGGGTTTCTGTTCCTGTTGAATATTCCTATGGGTAGCATGATTCTTTTGATGATTCAGACAAACTCCGGTTTTTCCTATCCGGGATTTGTGATTTATCTATCCGCATTATATACCTTTTATATGTTGATCCTATCCATTGTCAATCTAGTGAAATACCGTAAAATTGGAAGCCCAATTCTTTCTGCTGCAAAAGTACTGAATTTGATTTCAGCACTGATGTCGATCCTTGGATTACAGACCGCAATGATTACACGTTTTTCACAGAATGGAGAATCCTATCGCCGCTTGATGAATACACTTACTGGAAGCGGTGTATACTTTTGTGTGATTTTGTTTGCACTATATATGCTGTTTCATTCTCATAAAGAAAGAAGGATCCTAAAAATGAACCGTTCAGAAAGCAAATATTTCAATACTGCTGTGAAAATGGACAAAGCCTTGCTTTCCCTGTTGGAAACAAAAGATTTCGAGTATATCACAATTAAAGAAATTTGTCAGAAAGCAGGTGTAAACCGTTCGACATTTTATCTGCACTATCAGAATACCAGTGAACTTTTGGAAGAAAGTGTTGCATACACACAACAGGAGTTTCTTACTTATTTTGACGAAACACATCAAAAAAATGCCGTCGACGGTCATTTGATTTCGCCGGAATACCTAATTCCGTATCTCACCTATATCAAAGAACATCAAAAGCTATTTCAAACAATCTTGCATAAAAATA
>DYCW01000131.1 GCA_019417865.1 Ruminococcus sp.
CCATTGGTACCAGACATAATAACCAGAGGTGTCATAACATCATTCCAAGTGCCCAGTGCTGTCAAAACCGCAACCGTTGCATGCATCGGCTTCATCATTGGGAAAATAACTGTCCAATAAGTTTTCCAAGTGGAAGCTCCGTCAATTTCAGCTGCTTCTTCCATTGCCATTGGAATATTCTTCAAATAGCCACTGTACAGCATCACATTAATGGGCATATAGAATACCAAATACAACAGAATCACACCAAGACGATTATCCAATCCCAGAATGGCAGTTTCTTTTACCAATGGCATCATCAGAATAGCAAATGGTACGAACATACCGCTAACAATGTAGAAGTAAATGAAACGATAACCTTTTTTTCTTGCCATATTTCTACCGATTACGTAGCCAGCCAGCGAATGAATCAACAAAGCCAGTACGATGGTGGCAACAGTAATCAATATACTGTTTCCAAGAGTGTGCCAGAAGTTTGTCACTTCCATAGCCTCTTTAAAATTATCCAGTTTCCAGCTGCTTGGAAATGCCAATGCACCCGCAACATCATTGGTCATTTCGCTTGGATTTTTGAATGCAATTATGACAGTCATATACAGCGGGAAAAGAATGGTGAGACAGCCTAAGAATAACAAGACTGTAACAAGCACATTAGAGCCGCCGATTTTTTTTGCCTTTCTCATAGCTGTTCCTCCTTCTTATTTGTCATCTTCAGTTGTACTACAGAGAATACAACAATTACAATAAAGAATATGATGGCATTTGCACACTGGTAACCGAACTGTCCGCCGTCCATACCATTTTTATAAATCAAATAAGAAATGGATTCTGTACTCTGTGCCGGACCACCCTTTGTCAAAGACACAATCTGATCGAATACCATCAGCATATTTTTTGTACTCAACACTAGATTGATAGAAACGAACGGCATCAACATTGGCAGCGTCAGCTTCCAAAACTTCTGCCACGGATTTGCACCATCAATCATACCAGCTTCATAAATGTCAGTCGGAATGGTTTGCAGACCGGAAATGTAAATAATGGTGTTCATGGCAACTGCCTGCCAAACGCCAACAACCAGTACACCGATCCATGCATATTTTTCACTTGCCAGAATGCTATTTTCCAAAAATCCAATATGCATTGCCTTTGCAACTGCCGGAATGATATAGGTAAAAATAAAACTGAAAATATAACCAATGATCAATCCGCCCAAAATGTTTGGTACAAAGTACATCCCACGCAACAAACTCTTGCAGCGAATCTTGCTGTTTAATCCCATGGCCAACAGCAAACTCAACACATTGATTAAAATGGTGCCTGCAATCGCATACTTAAAGGTGAACAGATAAGAGTTCAACACTCTGGAGTCAGAAAAGAGATCCACATAATTCCGGAAGCCAACAAAATCAAAATCACCGTAGCCTCTATAATTGGTAAAACTGTAGAATGCCCCCGTAATCAACGGTAGTGTATTAAACAAAAAGAACAAAATTACAATGGGAATGATAACGGCAAGAAATGTTTTATCCTTGCTTGATGCAGCTTTTCTCGTTTTCATTTACTGTTCCCCCTTTTCTTCCTCATACTTTTTGACCTTTGCAATCAGATCCCGATTATAACGCACCCATTCCTTGTCAAACCGATTCAAGAACGTATCCACTGCGTCAGCATTGTCATCCATCAGGAAAGTTTGAATCAATGCATCTACACTCATTTCACTCGGATAGTGGTGATCGTGGAAGTCAGACATTCTGTCATCTTGAATATAGCTCTGCATACCATCCAACATGGAGGGTAATGTGAATTCCCCTTCCTTACAGGGTACCGCATTCTGGTTATCCAAATAAATTTGAATGGTTTCATCTTCGTATAAGAACCGAAGCACC
Organism: Ruminococcus sp.; assembly: GCA_019417865.1. GTDB lineage: Bacteria > Bacillota > Clostridia > Oscillospirales > Ruminococcaceae > Ruminococcus_C. Next base: position 1,890 of record DYCW01000131.1, read on the forward strand.
TCATAAACAGCTTCTTTATTCTTAGTTTCTTTCATAACACAGAATTGCAGGTCTACGCCAGAATTCAACACATTATCTGCTTCATTATCATTTGCTGGAAACGTAAAAGAATCGATGTTAATATCTGGATTCACCGACTGAATCTGTGGCACAGCATAGCTGCCGATGACATACATCGCAGATTCTCCTCTCGCAAATGCGGTACAAGCATCGTTGTAACTGTATGCATATGGATTGGGTTCACAGTAATCCAGTAGTGTTTTCATCTTTTCAGAAACTTCTCTGTAAGCAACAGAAAACGTGGTATTACCTGCATTTACTTGGCTACAGGTATCCGGTGCCGCCAAACCAACCGCCAGGGCATTCCACGGAGCAAGACAAGTCCATGTATCCTTAAAACCAAAATACAGAGGGTATAGGCCAGTGGACTGAATGTCATCGCACAGGCTTGTGAACTCGTCCCATGTTTCAGGAATCGTCCAACCATTTTCTTCGAAAATATCCTTGTTATAAAGGATACCAGCACAGTTTGCCACATACGGCAATGCATAAACGCCATCCTTTGGAATCAGTTCCAGTTCCTCTTCCATGTCCAGATAAGCTGTCTTTACATCTGCGATGCCCTCAAAGTCTGAGATATCCATAAACAAGTTAGCATCCAGGAAATTGGAATAATTCATGTCACCGCCAATGCCAACGATATCAGGATAATCCTCCCGAATCAAGCGGGTCTTTAGAACCGTTACAGCTTCATTCGGTGATTGAATCGTGAGATGGATATCATCATGTGTCGCATTAAAGCGTTCTTCCATGGCTTCAAATGCGGCAACTGCCTCTGGCTTGTACTGCAACAGCTCCACCTCAATTTTTCCATCACTCGTCTTACCGGTATCGCACCCCTGCAAGAACAACGTAGAAAGAGAAACGCCTGCCAGAATCAAGCTACAGATTGCATTTCTTTTTTTCATGGTATTCCTTCCTCCTTTTCTTTTTGTAACGTTACTGTTATTTTGTGATTTTATTATAACCTGTC
>DYCW01000132.1 GCA_019417865.1 Ruminococcus sp.
ATGCTTTGACGGTATATGGAGCATCAAGCGGCGGCTATACAGCAAGTGCAGCGGATGTATTTGGTGTAAACTATGATTATCTAATTAGTGTTCCCTGTGCGTACGATGCACAGTATGATCCGCATTATGGGGATGTCGTCTACTTTTCACAGGCAGAAATTCGCAGTCGGCTGCAATCTGCATATGGCATTGTGTTGTCCGACAATCCAGCAGCATGGATGACACTGGAAGTTGGCGACGGTGGTTATATTCGTCACGTTAATATTGACGGACAGAAAACTGTAAGTGGAGAATCTTTGCGTTCTGTCCTGGGTTTGAAAAGTGGCAGATATAATTATGTGATGGGTTGAGCATAACGCTATCAATTTGTTCATAGGATAAAAAATAGAAATCAGAAATTAGGAGGGTTATATGGAAATGAAGGAAATGTTTGAAAAAGCAGGCGATTCCGTCAGCAAGTTCGCCAAAAGCGTTGGCGATAATTCCAAGAAATTGGCCTCCAAAGTGAAGCTAAACAAAAGCATTCATGATTTGGAGAAGGTAAAAGAGACTGCCTACACGGAAATGGGAAAGCAGTATTTTCTCTCCCATGCAGATGCCGTGGAAGAGCCATATGCAGAATGGGTACAGAAGATTGTGGAAGCAAATGAACAGATTGCTAAGTGCAAACAGGAAATCGCAGCCTTGGATGATTTGTTAATTTGCCCAGTATGTGGAAAAGAAATTGCAGAAGGACAGAAATTTTGTTCGCACTGTGGTACAAAAAATGAAATGAAACCAGAAACGAAAACGGAAGCTGTGTCAGATGAGATTGTAGAAGTGATTGCAAAGGACGAAACATCCGCAGAATCAGAAACCGATACAACAAATAACCCTTCTGTATCGTAAGAAAACAGGAAGAGCCGCTGCCGGAAAATTGGCAACGGCTTCTTTTGCTGCGAAGAGCCGGAGAGAAAGGAAGTGTTTTGCCAATGTATAAACTCCATGCGACTGTGTTATCAGATCAGGGAAAGGTACGGACAAATAATGAGGATAACTTTTATTTTAACGGAAAACCCCATCCAGATGTATCTGCTCCCTGTCATTTGACGGAAAAATGTAGTACCAGAAAGCATCCTATATTTGCTGTTTTTGATGGTATGGGTGGAGAGTCTTATGGTGAGGTAGCTTCTAGTCTGGCTGTCAAGACGTTGCAGCGGCATGAAAAGGCAATGAAACATTGCAAGGGGGAGCAATTAGAAGAAATGGTTCGGCAGTTTGTTGCGGATGCCAATCAGACAATTTATACCATGGCACAGAAGTTGCAAGGCGGCAACAGTGGAACGACAATGGCGATGCTTTGTTTTCAGGGAAATATGGTATATCCATTCTATATTGGAGACAGCCGTATTTATTTGTATAACGGTACGGATTTGTACCGTTTGACCAGCGATCATACATTGGCAAATCATAAATTGAAAACTGGTATTTATACAAAAGAAGAAGCAGAATTGAGTAGCGATCGCAATAAGCTGACACAGTTTCTTGGTGCAGATTTAAAACACTTCAGTTTGCCGAAGGCAGCTCAGCCGCCGCTCCGGATTTATAGTGGCTATCGATTTCTACTTTGTTCAGATGGTTTAACAGATATGTGTGATGATTTGACCATTTATCGTGTGCTTTCCAGCGGACAGTCTAATATGGCACAGCGGCTTCTGGAATCGGCACTGGATGCAGGTGG
>DYCW01000133.1 GCA_019417865.1 Ruminococcus sp.
GTCCGGATTCAGTGCAAAATAGTCTGTGAAACTGAAAACCAGCGTCAGCAACATTGGCAAGAACAAAAACAGAATCAAAAGCAACAGTGCCGGTCCGAAAAATGCCATTCCCATAATAGAATTTGATCTTTTACTTTTCATTTTCTTGTATAACGCTCTAATTTGGCGTTGATCCTTTCTACAGATTTATCCAGTTCTTCCTTCGCATCCTTACCACTGAGTCCGACACTTTCAAGTGTCTGCTGGAAGGATGTGCTTACCTGCGGATAAACAGGGGTTTTGGGTCTTGGATGTCCATAATCTCTCAGCTGTTCATACAGTGCCTTGTAATTTTCATCTTCTTCAAAAAGCGTTATCTGGTCGTAAGCCGCATAGGTGGACGGCATACTCTTGGTATTTTCAAAAAGCAGCTTTCCGCTATCCGTACCGCTCATCCATTTTACAAGTTCTGTTGCCGCCTCAATATGTTCCGTATCAGATGTCGCCGCATATGCCCAGGAACCAGTCGGCGTATATCTTCCGCCGTCCCAACTATCACTGACAACATAAGGTGCCACGCCAAGTTCTATATCTGGATAATTTTCATAAATGGTGTTGACTTCCCATGCACCGTCAAACTTAAATGCAGCACGTCCGCTTTCAAAGAGATTTTCAATGGGAGCCTGGGACATATACCCATTGTCCACAAAACTTCGGAAATACTGCATGGCATCAGTATTTTCCTGAGAATTGAACACACTGTCTACTGTAAGTCCATTTTCACTGACGAAATCTCCGCCGTTTGACCAGATAAAGGGTGCATAATAATAAATGCTCGCCTCACCTACCGGAAATGTCATATCCAGTGGATATCCATTTTTCTCTTCCATAATGGGTTGCAGCTTTTCCAGAATCTCTGTAAATTCCGACCATGTCCAGGGGTCTCCGGCTTCCGGAACAGTAATACCCGCCTCCTGCAAAATCGCCTTGTTGTAATACAGTCCCACACTGGATTCCATTGCCCCCAGTGCATAAAGCTGATCATTATATGTTCCCTGATCCAAGATAGAGTCAAGATAAGCACTGCGTTCCGCCTCGGTCAGCTCAGCCAAAGGCTGAATAATGCCATTTGCCGCATAAGCTGCCACATTTGGACCGTCTACTGTAATTACATCTGGCAGATTACCAGACATGACAGAGGCATTGATCTTGTCAGAATATCCGCCGCCGCTGTCGTTTCGAGGAATAAATTCCACGTCTGCAAAATAGGTACCGTTAAACGCTTCATTGAATCGTTCTACAGATTCCTTGTAAGCTTGTCCCTCCGGTGTATCCTCAATTGTATGCACCCACATACTGACATAGATTTCTCCGGGATCGTATCCTGCCACATCGCCAGGCTGCACGTTTTTCTGACCGCATCCGGTCACACTCCCTGCAAGCAGCAATGATGCAATTCCCACTGACACTGCTCTTTTCATAGGCCTGCTCCTTTCACAAGTACATTGTATTCGCTCTTTGCAAAACCGGTTAAGTAACCGGTTACTTTGTGATTTTAGTATACTCCATAATCCCCGTATTGTCAACCCCTTTTTGCAATTTTCGTCATAACTGTACAAAAACATCTTTCCGCTTTGTGCACTCTATACATAACCGGTAATGTAACCGGTTACTTTTTGCCATAAAATCTTCTTGCAAATCCATCTGGAATGTGATATGATATAAAAAGAAGGTGATTCCATGAAAAAAAAGACTGTAACATTTCAGGACATTGCAGATTATACGGGATTCTCCAAGACAACCATTTCCCGTTATTTCAATAATCCCGATTCTCTCACGCTGGAAAATCAAAAAATTATTGCAGATGCACTGACTGCACTGGACTATAAGGAAAACAAAGTTGCAAGAATCCTGGCAAGCGGAAAAACAGAATATGTAGGCATCATCGTCCCGAACCTCTATTTGCACTACTACTCCGAGATGCTAAACCAGCTGCTCTCCACATATGAAAAATTTGGGTACAAATTTCTTGTATTCGTAGGAAATGACAAGAAGGACGTGGAGAGAAAGTATATTTCTGAGCTGTTGGCATATCAGATCGAGGGCATGATCATTCTGAGTCATACCATCTCTTCAGAAGAACTGGCAGCATATCATGTTCCCATTGTTACGATTGAACGTGAAGATAAATACGTTTGCAGTGTGAATACGGACAATTATATGGGAGGTGTACAGGCAGCTTGTCTTCTTTCCAAAACCAACTGTGATATTTTGATTCATATCAATTCCAAGATTTCACCGGAAGTTCCTGCTTATGGAAGAATTCAAGGGTTCCAGGACATTTGTAAGGAAAAACGCCTGTCGTATCAGATGATTCTTACTGACCTCGGTAATTCCTACGAAAAAACTGCGGAAAATATAGCAAAAATCTTTTGTGAATTGGAAGAAGAGTATCCTGATAAACGAAAAGGGATTTTTATTTCCAATGACACCCATGCCAATATTCTTCTGAATATGATTATCCGGAAATACGGAAAGCTGTCGGACACCTATAAGATCGTTGGCTTTGACAACTCTCCGATTTCTTCAGAGGCGGTGGTTCCCATCAGTACTGTGGGGCAGCAAATGGATGCCATAGCACAAGAAGCGATGGAACTGTTAGTCATGCAGATGAATGAACGCAAGAAACGCAGACCAACGCCTTTGTCAGAACCCATTCACAAAGTTGTAACGCCAATATTGATCCGGCGGGAGACGACAGAATAATGGTAATGAAAATGGAATATCATTCTGCAAAAAAGCCGTTGAGGGCACGCCGCAATTTTACGATTTGTCTGTCTTCAACCACTGTGCAGAAACCGGAAAAGTTCTTCTGACCATTGAGTGATGGCAGGAGGTTCGTCCCGGACTTGTTTCCATCCAGGTAAACTGGGACTACAGCATTCCTTATGGTTTGCTTTACAGCTTTGATGCACCGGAGATGTACTCAGGTTGGTTGAGGCGGTAAAATATCTTCTCGATGAGTGACAT
>DYCW01000134.1 GCA_019417865.1 Ruminococcus sp.
ATATAGTTTTATATAAATCAGCGTGTCTTGTGAAATTTCACAAGACACGCTGATTTTTTATAGTCAATCAAAGTAGATTATGCATTATCTGATTCTGATACAATTACTTCTGTTACCAGATTGGAAGGCAACGGTTCATAGCGAAGTGGCTTCAAAGTGAACCAACCACTTCCCTGTGTCATTTGCCGTAGAAGTAGTGCGAAATCACTCATTTCCCGCATTGGCACTTCTGCCATAACATCGGTCATTCCCTCTTTTTTGGACGGCTGCATACCCAGTACACGACCACGACGTTTGTTTAACTCTCCCATCATATCGCCGGTATTCTCATCTGGTACAGTCACTTCCAATGTACCGATTGGCTCTAATAAAACGGGCTCTGCCTGCCGCATTCCTTCCTTATAGGCGAGTGCTGCTGCTGTTTTAAAGGATATTTCTGAAGAATCCACTGGATGATAAGAACCATCTACTAAAATTGCCTTTAAACCAACTACAGGAAATCCCGCCAGAACCCCTTTTTTCACAGAATCCTGCAATCCTTTTTCTACTGCTGGAAAGAAATTCTTTGGGACTGCTCCACCAAATACCCGCTCTTCAAAAATCAAATCATCCGATACACATGGCTCAAATTCAATCCAAACATCACCGTATTGACCATGACCGCCAGACTGCTTCTTATAGCGTCCCTGTACCTTTACCTTTTTGCGAATGGTTTCCCGATATGCAATCTTCGGCACTTTCAGTGTAACAGATACACCAAAATCAGCCTGCAACCTTGATACCACAGCTGTAAGATGCTGCTCTCCTAATCCACTCAGAATCGCTTCCTTTGTGGTCGGATCTTGTTCATAGGAAAGTGTCATATCTTCTTCCAGAATTTTTTGCATTGCATTTGCAACCTTCGCCTCATCTCCCCTTGCTACTGGCTGAACAGCCATCCGATAGCAGGGCAGCGGATAATTCGGTGCTTCCATCTTTACCACCTGTGCGGTAGAACAGAGTGTATCATTGGTACGTGCACGCAACTTTGCAACAGCAACGATATCACCGCTGACAGCTTCTGTTTTTTCCATTTGTTTTTTTCCACAAAGCTCTATTAATTTTCCAATTTTTTCTGTTGTGCCATCTGTTGCATTGACTAGTTCTATACCGCTTTTTAGTGTACCTGCAAGAACCTTCAGGAAAGAGAGCTTCCCGACAAATGGGTCAACTGTTGTTTTAAAGATGACAGCAATCGTTGATGCATTCGGTTTGCAATTTATTTCTATTAGTTCCCCGCTTGCATCCATTGCCAACTGCTGTTCTGGAGCAGTTGGCAGCAATAATTCCAATTCTTTCAACAGCATATCAATACCAGCCATCGTGGTAGAAGATACACATGTCACTGGCGTGATAATCCCTTTTTGAATACCCATATGAATACCGTCAATTCGTTCTTTCTGTGTAAACGGTTCTCCGGAAAAGAACTTCTCAAACAACTCCTCATCAGTTTCTGCAATAGCTTCTGAAAATGCCTCAATCAAGCCATCAATTCGATATCCCATCTTTTCGGAAACTGCAGCTGTCGGCATTTCTGTTTCTACTGCTCTTCCGTTTTCATCATATCGATATGCCTTCATTTCAATCAGATTGACATAAGATACAATCTTTCGGTCTGCAATTACAGGTACCACAACCGGACAAACAGTTGGACCAAATTCTGATTTCAAGTTGGTCAGGACATTATAGAAATTAGCATTTTCATCATCTAATTTGGTTACAACGAACATTCGGGGCTTGCCCAATGCAACTGCACAGTCAAATGCTTTATGTGTGCCAACTCGTACGCCTGATTTACCAGAAACAGTAATCAGCGTACAATCACTGCCGTAAATACCTTCTGTCATTTCGCCAGCAAAGTCAAACATGCCAGGTGTATCCAACATATTGACTTTTAATGTATCTTTCTGTATGGCTGCAACGGTTGTATATACAGAAGATTTTCGCTTAATTTCTTCTGTGGTGTAGTCAGAAATGGTATTGCCTTCCGCAATCTTTCCGACTCTATCTGTCGCACCGCTTCGATAAAGCAATGCTTCAAATAAGGTTGTCTTTCCAGAACCGGCATGACCGGCAAGTGCTATATTCTTTATTGTTTGCATTTTCTTCGCTCCAGTCTTATAAAAATGAGATAGTAGGCAAGCGTTTTGCAACTTGCACAATTTATATGAACTACCTGATTTTAATTATATAACATTTCACAAGAAATTGCAACCCTTTTTTGAAAAAAAGAAAGAGAAAAAGCTGTCTCTTATACACATCTGA
>DYCW01000135.1 GCA_019417865.1 Ruminococcus sp.
TCCGTATACCGTGCAAAAAAAACGAAAAAGAAAAGCAAAATGATCTTTTCAGTATACGATATTTTAAAAAGCATTATCATTTTGATTTTGGCAAGCTGTATCGGAATGCTGTTCCGTTACATGGGCTTTGCAGAAGCAAATATTATTACAGTATATGTTCTTGGCGTGCTTGTAACCGCAGTTCTTACAGGACATAGAACTTACAGTCTAATTTCTTCTATTGTCAGTGTTTTAGTTTTCAACTTTTTTCTTTACCGAACCACAGTTTACTCTTAAGGCATATGATAAAGGCTATCCTATTACTTTTCTAATCATGTTCTTGGCAGCGTTTCTCACCAGTTCGCTTGCTATAAAATTGAAAAATCAAGCAAGACAATCGGCGAAAGCAGCTTACAGAACAAAGGTGCTGTTTGATACCAATCAGCTCTTGCAGCAGGCAAAGAACAAGAACGAAATCGTTTCGGCAACAGCAAATCAGCTTATAAAATTGCTTGGAAAAGATATAGTATTTTATTTTACTGAGAACAAAAAGCTTAGTGAACCTCATATTTTTACCGTTTCAAATGATAAAACAAACAAAGATATAACGAGTACAAAAGAAAAGGCAGTTGCGGAGTGGGTACAAAAGAATAATAAACACGCCGGAGCTACCACAGAAACCCTATCAAACGCAAAATGTTTGTATCTTTCTATAAGGGTGAACAGTCGAGTTTACGGTGTCGTTGGTATTTATATTGGTGAAGAGGCTCTCGATTCCTTTGAAAAAAGCATATTGTTATCCATACTCGGCGAATGTGCCTTGTCGCTAGAAAACGAAAAGAACGCAAGAGAAAAAGAAAAAGCGGCGATCCTTGCAAAAAATGAACAACTTCGTGCCAATCTTTTGCGTGCGATTTCGCACGACCTTCGAACGCCTCTTACTTCTATTTCAGGCAATGCAAGCAATCTTTTATCAAATGGTAATTCCTTTGATGAAGCGACAAAAAAACAGCTTTATACCGATATTTACGATGACTCAATGTGGCTTATCAATCTTGTGGAAAATCTTCTTTCGGTAACAAGGCTTGATGAGGGAAAACTGAATCTTAACATTACGGAAGATTTGGTGGATGATGTCATTTCCGAAGCACTTCATCATGTGAACCGAAAAAGCGTGGAGCACCATATTTCCGTTCAAAGCAAGGAGGACTATCTGCTCGCCAAAATGGATGCAAAGCTTATGGTACAGGTTATCATAAATATTGTAGATAACGCCATTAAATACACGCCGAAAGGCTCTGATATTCTGATTAAAACTTGGAAGCAAGAAGATAAAGCAATGATATCCATTGCCGATAACGGTGATGGAATACCAGATGATATGAAAGCAAGGGTATTTGATATGTTTTACAGCGGAGCCAACAAAATAGCTGACAGCCGCCGCAGTTTAGGTTTGGGATTGTCACTGTGCAGATCGATAGTAAATGCACACGGCGGCAAAATAGCAGTTTCAGATAATACACCGCACGGTACAGTGTTTACCGTTATATTACCTGTTGGGGAGGTAGAAATTCATGAATAAAGCTTTGATTTTAGTTGTTGAAGATGATAATTCAGTTAAAAATCTTATAACAACAACTCTTAAAGCACACGATTATAGATTTGTGACCGCACCGAATGGTACTTGTGCTATTTTGGAAGCGTCATCCCATAACCCAGATATCGTTCTGCTTGATTTAGGACTTCCGGACATAGATGGGGTTGAGATAATTAAAAAAATCCGTACATGGTCTAATATGCCAATTATCGTTATCAGTGCACGAAGTGAAGATACCGATAAAATTGAAGCTCTTGATGCGGGAGCTGACGATTACCTGACAAAACCGTTTTCGGTTGAAGAGCTTTTAGCTCGGCTCAGGGTTACACAAAGGCGGTTGAATATAATCCAAAACCAAGCAGTTGCTGAAGCGTCTGTTTTCACAAACGGCAAACTTCATATCGATTATGCTGCCGGTTGTGCTTATTTAAATGAAGAAGAATTGCATTTGACACCTATTGAGTACAAATTGCTATGCTTGTTGTCAAGAAATGTGGGAAAAGTTTTAACCCATACTTATATCACGCAAAGCATTTGGGGAAACAGTTGGGATAATGATATTGCTTCGCTCCGTGTATTTATGGCAACACTACGAAAAAAAATTGATAGTCAGCCGAACTCTCCGCAGTATATCCAAACTCATATAGGCGTCGGTTATCGTATGATGAAGGTGGAAGTTTGAAAAATAACCTGACCCTCTAAAAAGCAAAAAAAGGTGCACGAAACTAAGCCACCTAAAAGTGACTCAAAAAAAGATATGAGGCAAAGTTATCAGTTGAAATCAGCTACTTCATCTTTAAAGATATATCCACGTTTACGAAGGAGAGCCAGACCTTCTGATTTGGATATTACAACAGAATGTTCAGTCACTTTATCAGCAAGATAACCTTTTGCAGAATAGGATTCACATTTGGAAAGTACGTTCCAAATAGCGGTCAGGAGCATACGGCATAATGCAACAATGGCTTTCTTATGCCAATTGCTGGGCTGTTCGCAGCAGACCTACTCCCGATATGAATCCCATACCACGGAAATTCCACTGGAATCACTGATTTTTCTTGCTGATTACTATGATACCAGCGTGGATTATCTGCTTGGGATCACAAATCATAATAAGCCTTATCCCAGAAATAACGTAAAATGACCGTCAAAAATCCCCCAATCGGAATTATATCCAATTGGGGGCAATATTCTTGCTATCTATTTCGCATACCAAATCCAGACTGAACCATCCTTCATAGCCTTACATTCAAGCATCCTGAACTCTGTCAAACTCGAATCGAAAAACAACGACTTATCATCTTTATCTGCAACAATCGGAGCAATGACCTGACTGATATTGTCAACTGCTCCTGCACGGAGAAACGCACCATTGATCATACTCCCGCCCTCAAGCAGCAGCTTTTTGATTCCAAAAATGCTGTAAAGCTTATTCAAGGCAAGATTGATATCAATATCATCTTCTCCTGCAAAAATGTAGGAAACTCCGATACTGCGGTAATAAGCAAGCATCTCCTTTGGTGTTGTTTCACTCAGCACCTCAATGATATGGCAGTCATCATAACCTGGGTCAGAATCATGAATCCTGCTGTCCGTCCAACCAACAGAACCATGCCTGTCAAAGGATACTGCGTAATAATGATGCTTCTGAGCAATGTAATCCTCATAGGGAATATCTGCACCCGAAAACTCCGTCAGATCAGGTTTGAAACCGCCCGTAAAGCTTGTTTCCATTGTTACTCTGCCACAGGCAAACGCATCACCCTTCAACTGCCGATTGATCTCATAATAGGTTTCGCTGACTTCCAGTCCCTTTTTAGAATTCAGAAAATCCCCCGTGACCTTACCGTCTATTGAAGTCACCATATGACATATCACAAGCGGACGCAGACCATGTTTTTCAATATATTTTTGTGCATAAGAACAGGTAGCTTTTACCTCTCCGCCCCTTGCATTGATTTCATTCAGACAAAGACGCATCAGTTTCCCTGCAATGCCCTGTCCCTGCATGGACTCATCGACCTTTGTTGATTTTATCTCGTAAGCATTATTTTCCCTTTTCGGAAAAATAATCTTCCCCACTTCTTTTCCGTTATCATCAATACAGCTGATTTTGCTTTCATAAGTTAGAAATTCCATTCTATTCTCCTCAGTTCTATAAGAACTCTACCTTTCCTGTTTCCAGATGATAAATCGCACCAAGCACCTTTAACCCGTATTCCTGCTCATCTTTTTGAATCTGCAAGCTGATGTTGTGCGGGTTTTCGCTGATATAGGGATAAATCACTGCATTTCCTGCCGATGGACAGAAGTCCGGTTCGTACATGAGCGTTCCGCCATAGTCAAACAATATCATTTTAGGCTTAATTATTTCCATATAAATACTCCCTGCAAGTTTTCTCCACAGTTTCTCTCGCTTCTTCCGCACGCATATCAAGTTCACAGCAAGCTGCGTGAAAATGCCCTCCGCCACCAAGAATCTTACAGATATCATTGACAGAAATATCACCATTGCTTCTCATGGAGCATCTCATTCTGCCGTCCGGAAGTTCACGAATTGTGACACCTATACGAACCCCCTCTACCTGCTCAACAAACGAATTGATGCCCTCAAGTTCAGAATCAAGAATACCAGCAGTTTTCAGATCATGCAATGTAATGATTCCTGTCAGTATCTGATTATCGCAGGTAAAATGAAAACTGCTTCTGAGAATATCTTCGATCATCAAACGACCTTTGGACTTGATAAACATATTTCGTCTGCCGATTCTGTAAATATCCGCACCTAATTTGGCAAGTTCCGCAGCAGTTTCAAAAGACTGGACACTTGTATCTGAGGTTCGGAAACATATGGTATCTGTCACAAGTGCTGTATAGAGTAAGTCCGCCATTTCTTTTGTAGCTGTAACGTCCATAGCTTTTATCAGCTTGAAGATAATCTCGCTGCAAGCTCCGCAGTCTTTCTCTACATACCGATAATCTGCATCAGAAAACGTATTATGATGATGGTCGATGCAGAATGTGAAATGCTGATCGCCATATGATCCTACCCTCTGCGGCGATGCGGAATCCACGGCAATATATACTGGATTTTCGGGTTTATCCAGATTCACTTTATCCGTCATGTACCTGTGTATGCGTGGAATATCGTCCTGCCCTGCCACATCACATTTCTTTCCGATTGCCTGTAATGCAAGGGCAAGTGCAAATGATGAACCGATACAATCGCCGTCTGGGCGGATGTGATAGACGATTCTGTATTCATCGTATTCTTTCAGTTTTTCAGCCATCTCCTGTATTGTAATATCCATGACACACCTCGCTTATTTTCTTTTAAGTCTGTTTGTTTGAATTAGAAGTTTTGTACCATTTTTGATTTTATCAAAAAACTCTCGTTTTAGTTTCATTTGATGAAGCATAAGTACTATCTCCTCCTACTGAGATATTTCTATTGTTTATTTTGATAAACTATCAATCATCATTCAACAGACAAGTCGTCAAAAAGATCACTTTCAGAACTTGTCTTCACAAAGAGGAAGTGATATAATAAGGGTATTATGAGATATACAAGTGATCTGACGGATAGTCAATGGGAAATCATAAA
>DYCW01000136.1 GCA_019417865.1 Ruminococcus sp.
ATAAGAGACAGGCTGTATGCCCATGCCTACCGGATGCATATTGTGTTGGCAAGACCATTTAACCACGTGGGACCGGGACAGATGCCGGGCTTTGTGGTGTCAGATTTCTGCAAGCAGGTTGCAGAGATTATGAATGGCAGGGAGCCCATTGTACGAGTGGGGAATCTGACCGCATTCAGAGACTTTACCGATGTGCGGGATGTTGTCCGTGCCTATGGCATGTTGATTCAGCACGGTGTGCCGGGAGAAATCTATAACATTGGTTCCGGAACAGCCATTTCGATCCAAGCACTATTGGAGGAGATTATCCGGCAGAGTGGTATTTCGATTACAGTGCAGCATGATCCACAGAAGTTTCGTCCGGTTGACTATCCAAGCATTGCTGCTGATATTTCAAAGTTGCAGCGTACGATTGACTGGAAACCGGAAATTTCGCTGGAACGTACCATTGCTGACACACTGACAGATTGGCAAATTCGGCTGAAAAATCATGTCGAATAAAAAGGGGTTTATATTATGGAGGAAAAAACGGAGCGAAAACGGGTTATGGCAGATACATATATGGAAGAGGTATGGGAGCAACAGGCAATTAAAAACTGGTCGAAACCACTGCACAATTTCGGGGTGAGGCAGAATGCCTTCAATCAAAGTGCAGATCAGCGGATTCGGGAGTTAGAATCAGAAAACCTACAGCTTCAGACGGAAGTGCGGACACTGTTGCAGCGAACAGAAGAACTATTGCAGATCACCAAGCGGCAGAAAGAACGCCTGCGGCAGGAGGAGCAGCGAAATCGGGAGATTTTCGGAAGGGTTGCCGCTGAAATGGACAAGATGCAGGCAGAAATCAACCGTCTGCGACTCTCTACACAGTTAAATAGTAATGCCATAGACCGGTTGTTGTTACAGGGGGATACAGAACCAGAAAGCGTGTCAGTGACAGCGGAGGCAGTTTCAACAGAGCCAATAGATGCAAAGGAAGACTTGGAGAAATCCGCTACACCAATAGAAGAAAATCCTTCTTAATGTGCGTTTCATTGGACAGATTTTAAATTGAAATGATTTAGATAACAGAAATGCACCGCATGGTTATTCATGCGGTGCATTTTACTGCTACAGAATATATTTTTATGCGTAGGATACCAGATCCAATGCCGTTACAACGCCGTTTTCCAGATAGAAGGAATAGGCTGTCTGTCCATTGGTTGTAGTATCATAAATGGAAACAATATAAGTGGGAGATGTTTCAGCTCCATCAGCAATGTCAATGCCGAACTGTTTTTCCAAATCTGCCAGTGAACTGCCGATGCCGACAATTCCGATTTTGACATCAGTCGGTGCACCCTGATAGATTTGAATCTCAAAGATGCTGCAATCTGCTGCATTGGCAGTCTGTGTCGTCTTGTTTTCCAAACCAATTTCTATTGTAGCATCTGCATTATAGTACCAGTTATAATCTTCTGCCTCAATGGTTGGATTCATGGTGCTATCTACCAGCCCGATTAAATCTTTGTTGTTATCATAGAATCGGAACAGCTTTCCGCCGTTGTAAGTGATAGAGGCTGCGGAGAGGTCTGCATCAAACTGTTCTTGCCCCATGGTGTCATCTGCAACCGGATCCGTTTCGGTATCATCCGGCAAGGGAGCTGTCTCATCCGGTTCAACCAGATCCATTTCCTCTTCTACAACATTGGCACTGCCTGTGATTTCCTCTACAAAACGATCTACATCCGAAATGCCAAGGGCGGTTCCCACATTCTTCAGGAAGGATTCGATCTGTGTGCCATCCCCAACATAGGTTTCCATGTCGCTGTCATTGGTCATATCCAATGCACTTTCTGGAATGGTCAGTGCCATATCATCGCCCTCTGAGGTACCAATTGTGCAAGAAACCGTTGCATAGTTTGTGCCCTCTACTGCAATATCTGCGGAGATGGTCTGTGAATTGCCATCGGAATCCAGATGGATGGTAAAGGTATCTGTTACATCCGGAATGGTTACAGCAATACTGCCGGAGCAGTAGCCATGTTCTTCCTCCACTACCTTGAAATCTGTGAAATCCAGTTTTATTTCCTCACCATCTGCGGTTGCAGTAACCGTACCGCTGTAAGTATCTTTAGAGCCTTCGACCAACGTGCCGTTGACAACCAATTCATCGTCCATATTGCAATAAATGCCGATCTGATCGCCCTCCTTGCCCACATAGCAATCCAGAACCTTGTCATCCGGATTGTCTGCATCTGCCATGCTGCATCCACGGATCGTGCCGGTTGGATCCACATAGAATGTTATGGTTATGCCGTC
>DYCW01000137.1 GCA_019417865.1 Ruminococcus sp.
ATACCAGTGTTGTTGATATAAAAGCAAGATATCAAACTGTAGGTAACGGAAAAACAGGGATAAAAATCACTTGGGAAATCGAAAGCATTGTTGCTAATTCGAAAAAAACAGATATTGATATAAAGCGAATAGCTATGTCAGCACTTGAATCATATGGAAATATTCATTTTGGAGGACATATCACAAAAACCGAGTTTGATTCAATAGCTGAACCATTTAACTTGAGATAAAACAATGAATGAAAGTAATTCCATCAGAAGAGCCACCTTACAAGTGAGAACCCCTGTGCTAAGATAACTGATGCTTGTTGTTTATGTAAAGAGTGGGTACATTGATTGTATGAAAATAAAGATTAAGCGATAGATGTACATTGGAGGTATTTATGATATTCAAAAGCGAAAAACGTTTTTACGATGAAAAGCAGCAGAAATATACACTTCCGCTCTGTTCTTTTGATACAGATGCAATTTGTGTGACAACTGTAGATGTACGAACCGGAAAAGTACGAGAGGACAATTTCTACAGCGAATACATCCGAAGACACGTTCCTCATGTATTAAAGCATCAGCCGGAACGATTTGAAAAGCTGGTCAACGAGGGCGAAATTTATAATTATTTGCTGGATATTGAAACCAAGGCAAAGGATGCGGTTGATCGTCAGGTAGAAAAGTGGAAAGAAAAAGACCGTGACTATCAGCTGGCAGTCAAAAATGGCGATATAGTGAAACAGGCAAAAATTATCAACTCGCTGGAGCATATGGCAAAAGAGGCGGTTTTTCCGGCTATGATTTATGTATAATAGGAGGATGGTTCAATTGAAAAAAGGGAAAATTGTGGGAGCTGTGACTGCTGCATGGATGATGTGTCATTTATCCGGTTATGTTGCAATGGCAGCTGATTTGCAGGGAGATATCTATATCAATGAGGCGTTCAGCCAAAATGTATATGATACATGGGGAACAGACTATACAGAGCCGTATGAAACATGGCAATCATTTCTGGATGCAGAAGCACAGACGGATGACTATTTAGATGTGCCATATAATGCATCTTTATATGCTGCTTCACCAAGATGCGATGCATGGCAGGGTTACGTGGGAACGAACTGTACAGGTTTTGTCTGGCATATTATCTCAAATGGACTGGTAGATGGATTGCAAAATGACAAGGGGATTACCACCAATATACAAAGTACATGCCGATGGGTTCCCAATGTACGTGGTTTCAATACTATAGGATTCTCCAGAAAGTGCTGGAACGGTGGTGGATGGTGGACATTTATAAATAGCAATCAAATCCACTATTATGAATTTGTAGGCAGCAATGCAAAAGAGGAGATGCTCAGCAGCGGTGTTTTGCATAAGGGCGATATTATCTGGTGTGTAGACCCGAATGTTGGTTCTGGCTATAAAGGCTTGAGTATTCCTGCAAACTATCATCACATTGGAATTTATATGGGGGATGGTTACAGTGATGTATGGTGGCATTCCGGTGTCAGCAGCGGTGCACCAAATTCTATTTCCCAAATTACTGGCGTTGTGAATCCTTGTACATATGTTGTCGTTCCATGGAGTGCAGAGTCAATAGAAAATCCAGTGATGGTCTACCAAACTGGAGACGTAAATGGGGATGAAACGGTAAGTGTTGAGGATGCTGTTGCTGTATTGGAATATTATGCAAAGAATACCGCTGGACTAGCTCCTAATTTTGCGGATGATGAAAATCAAAATGCTGCTATCATAGAAGCAGCGGATGTGAACGAAGATGGAATGATTTCCATAGATGATGCAGTATATATTTTGACATATTATGCAAAGCAGGCTGCTGGTTTGCATCCAGATTGGGAAACAGTGATTTCTTCCGATCTAGATGAATAATCAAAATTACAATAAAAAGAGCTGCTACACTGTATGAAACGGTGTAACAGCTCTCTTTTTATTCAATGTCATGAGAATGGTTTTTCTCTTTAGGCTGGATTTTCGGCGGTTCTTGTGATATTTTTCTTGCTATTTTATGTAAAGTTGAACGAGAAGTAGTCGGAGCTTTAGACTTTTCTTTTTTCACTGGTATAGTACTTTTGTCGGCAGTTATGTCTTGCTTTTTTGACAACCACTTTTCAAGTACAGATTCAAGCTTTTTGAAATTACAGCAACGGTGTGTGAGATTACGTGACTTTTCAGGCGTTTCAGTAATTATTTTATAAAGTTTATTTGCCTTTATCACGATAGAATCCTGATTTTTTTGACACCAATCAAGTTGTTTTGCCGTCATTTTTTTATAGTGCTTAACTGCTGGTGAATCGTGCATATCAACTTTAAGGTTCACCGGAATTATGACACTTTCATCAACTGGTATCATATTATTAAAATTAATAACTCCTAACAACTTGTCTTTATCATAAATTCGTGTAAAGTCAACATCGTTTTTCATTTTCTCATGCTTTGGTTTTGGAGAGCTTAATGGAATACAATATTTTTTATCGTTGCATACAATTACAATTCCCACAAATGGTCTTTTCTCTTTTTGAATCTGGGGCGATACTGACCTTACATTTTCATCTTTATTTGCCAAATCTCTAATGTATTTCATATCTATTTGGTATAAAGAAAGCC
>DYCW01000138.1 GCA_019417865.1 Ruminococcus sp.
GTGTCAGACAGAAGTCCGAAACGGTATAATCCCCCACACTATTGCCATAATTAAAGGCAACATACCAGTTATCTGCTGTTTCCAGCGTGTTTGTAAAATGCAGCCGATAGAATTTCTGTTCCGCAGAAACTGGGACAAAATACGACCTTGTATCAACATAGTTTCCGTCATCTCGCTGCCGACAGATCACCACACGCATTGTCGTAGCAGCAGTACTGCTTGCACGGAAAGACAACTCATAGGATTCCCCCTGCGTCAATGACAGCATATGCGGAGCATACTGTTGTACATCCCACACATATTTACCAAGGTTCGTAACAGATGCAGTCAAGACATTCTCCAACATGGTATAGGTTGCAGCAGCATGGTTGACAGTATATGTTTCCCATTTTTCACCGGATGGAAGCATATTTTCCACTTCATCGACAGGTTGCAGTACCAGTTGCTTCAGCATCATTAAATCCACGACATTCAGATTTCCATTTTCATCGAAATCTGCTGCTGCTCCTTGTGCAGTTGTGATTTCTGTTCGATTCAGCAGCCAGTTTTGCAGCAATGCCACATCCAATGCATCACAAATCCCATCTGCATTGAGGTCGCCATCCACGACTGTACTCATGCCATCGCTGAAATTCGCCTGCAAATTCGCAATCTCCTGCAAGGAAACCACAATGGTTGCATCTTTGGCATCCAGATCGCCTGACCAACCAATAAAGGTCTCTCCCTCCGCCGGAATCGCTGTAACCGTCACCGGATACTTTGTACTATATTGTCCACTCCAGCTGCCATCTGTTAATGTCGGTGTAATGGTGTTGACACGGAACGAACCACTGCCATTGGCTTTCAATGTCAACGTTTTCAGTGTGTTTTCTATGCCAAAATATTCTGTCATATCCTCCAATGTATAGGCTGCACGGTTTGCAAAGAAGGTTTCTATCTGCTTGTACATTGCATTTAATTGGTTTCCACCAGCAACCAGAGGATTATTCACTAAATAGGAACTACTATAGCCAAACCAGCGTGCCATACTGGGGGCTACCCAAACGGTGTATTGTTCTTTGTAAGGCTGCAAAACAGAGGCAATCCGCTCTGGTGTCATGACGCCGTTTGCATAATCACAGTAGGTATTGACAAACTGCTCCCGAAAGTCCTCATTGTCCATCAAATTGACAAACAATAGAGAAAGACCCCAAGTGGCATTCTCGGTAATCTTAGGGAAATCATTATATGCATATCCCGCAACCCCACCAAAATCGTTGAAGGTCTCCCCCATTGTAAAATCAAAGTCAAAGCTCATAATCCGCCATTTGCCGTCTGTATAAGGATTGTCGTCAACAACATCCCCCTTATACCGCCACATGCCATAATTATAACCGGGCCAGTCTACTGTTCCCAGATATAATCCTGCACAATAATGTTCAATCAAACTCTCTATATCAATTTTACTGCAAATGTCAGCGTACTGTACGGGATCAGAGAAATCCATCTTCCCAAAGCTATCAATCAGTGCATAGTAGTCTTGTAAGTCCTGCTCTGTACCTTCTTCTAATGCATTGTTCTTAATCATAACAACATTTTCTTTCGGCACATCATAATGTGATTGGATATAATAGTCCGAATACTTTTCTACAATATTGTACATCCCCCAGTACTCGCCGTCCAAAAAGACAACACACGGCCGCATTTCCTGTGTATCCAGTGTTCGACCTTCCAGCATTTTCTGTGCAATACTATCTCGCAAACGACCTGGATACCCCACTGTCCGCAACGTAATCGAATCATACTTCTTAATCTTTTTTCCAGTTGCTTCAGAAACATTATCCTCCAAAATCGCATAATCCAACTTGGAATCCCCGTAGTCACTTCTTGCATACAGGTTAAAACTCTTGTGTGCAGAATTTCGAGTGGAAGCCCCTTTCACCCGAATGCCCATCTCTTGTGTATGTGCCAATACTCCGTTTTCAAAAATGCTGACAGAAACCGGACGCTCCCACGCTTTTCCCTTGCTGTAAAAGTTCGTTTTATTTTGAGTGGACCACTCACCAATGCTGGCATCATAGCTGCTGCTATTTTTCCACTCCAAATACTGATTCCCTGTTACATAAATGCCAGTATCCGGATCAAACAGATTATCGGGATCGGTGACCAAAGAAACAACCGGCAGCCCTTCATAAGAAGTCATTTTATCTGCGGGCAGCCGAAAATAGGTATTTGTTATCACACGACTCATATTACCGCTGCCATCCCTTGCTACTGCCCGTACAATGGTTGCCTTATCCACCAAATAGCTGGGGGCTTGATAGGCATTATCATAAATCGTAATGGATTGTGCCGTATGATCATATTGATAATTGCTATAGACATTCGGTTCAGAACTGCGATCATAGATAGAAATGCCGTCTGTATAGGCAACTGCTGTGTCGGAAGTCGTTGGATCACTGCCATCCAATGTATAATAAATCGTTACATCCGCAGCAGCCTGTAGGGTCAAAGTAAAATCGACATCATAAAAACCAGACTGTGCAGAAAAAGTTGGTTCCCTCACCGCAATGAGATTGTCTGCATTGGGTGTCGGCGTCATGACTGCCAGTGTTTCGCTGCCGGAGGGAGAACGTCCATAAGTCTGATCCTCCGCCAATGCTGGTACTGCAACCTGCTGTAATGTTGTTCCGTCAGCACTGCTCAATGTGACCGTTTCCCCGCTCTTACTCAGTGCAAACCCCGTATGATACTCTGTTGCAGTAGAAGCTTGTTTTGAGGCAAATACCACCAAATAGGAATGGGCTGCAATCGTCACACCGGACGGGAATGTCCATTTCATTGGATTGGCTGCATCATCTGTCACCCCTAAACCATCCAGGGCAAGCGACTCATCAGCAGCATTGTAAAATTCTATCCAATCCGAAGCCGTGCCATAGCTGTCCAGCAAACATTCTTTATTTTGCGTACAAATCTCATTGATGTAGAGATTACTGTAATCTGCCGCCTCTGCCGGCAGCGAAAGCGGCATAACCGGCAACAATGCACCGACAAGCAGAATCGCAATCATGCGTTTTTTGTGTTTCACTGTAAATCCTCCTTTTTATTTTCCATTTATCATCATCCACGCTTCTATTCCAATATCATTTTAAAATAATGATTTCACAACTATATCAACTAAGATGTCAATGTGACCTGCGATACCGCACTGACTTCGGTATCCTCTACTCTTGAGCCACCGGCAGTTCCTGCTAACACTGCCACAAACCAAATTACCGCACACAATGTCAATACCACCACACCGCCCAGAATCAATTTGTCAAGCCAGGTATACACAGGTTGTCTCTGCGGTTTCTGCCCAGATGACTGCTGTGTGCCTGCTGGACGAGCTGCCGGTCTTTGTCGTTTTTGTACGGGTCTGACCGCCTGTGGCTGCAAGGAACCACAGCGGGGACAAACCGTCTGGTCGGGCGGCAATTTCGCACCGCACTCTTTACAAATCATAAAAGTTGCCTCCTCTCCTAACAGATCTATTTTTCTATTGCAGAAAACGGCAAGGAACTTTCTGACCCCCTGCCGCTTCTGCTTTTATTGCTTCTGTTTCCGCTTATTGCAGCCGGTTACTCTCCAGATAGCTTTCATTGCTGCCTGTTGCACTGTAGGTATTCATTGCAAACAGCAAATCCGTACAGCCTACTTCCTTACAGAAATCAATTGCATTCAAATCAAAATACCGCATATCGCATATATAAATATTTTCAAAGGACTGTGTTAGACAAGGTACCAACGCATTTCCATAGCTGTCCTTAAAGATGACCAATGTTCTGCCGTTTTTGCAGTCTGTTTCCACATGGGTAATCTTATCATCCCCGCCCATGAAGACCAGATAATACATACTCTGATCGTAATTGTCAATGTTAATCAGCAAATCCCCTTCCTGCGGATCGGTAAAGCTGGTGCTGTAATATGTGGTGGTATACTGATTTTTCGGAATATAATAGGTAAATTCCTCTGGATTGTCCAACAGAACTGCACTTTCTGTATACGTATACATCGAACCAACATAATCGGTCTTCGTCGCTGTATCATAATCGGACAGCGGTGCAAACGGCACATCTGCCACGTTTGCAAATGCCTCTGCTGCATAATAAGCACCCAACGGCAGCCAATGATGGTCGGTTCTTGCGTAGATTGCCTCTGCCTTATGCGGTTCCAGTGCGGCATAGACATCCACAGGCTTGACACCGTTCAAATAGCTGTTGATATGATCAATATTTTCTGTTTCACTTGCGGTGTAGTTTGCGTATTCCTCCGGTAAATAATAGGAAACGGCTGTGGTAGCAACCATAGAATAGACCTGCACATCGTCACCCAATGCCACCTGATAGGCATTCAAATTTTCTGCATAATCCTGTCCCGTGGAAAAACTGCCGCCGTAAACACAGATGGCACGTTTATGATCCAAAATAATACCATCTCCAATTTCAGCTGCAGGCTCTTCATTCGGATCCTCTGTCGTTGTGACAACGGTCGTCGTCACAACAGTTTCTGTTGTACGGTTATTTTCCGCCTCTGCTGCTGTCGTCACGGCTTCGGTTGTTGTTACAACTGGTTTTATCTCGTTCTTTCCAATCTGCTGCACATTGCCAAAGAAGACGGTATCTTCTTCATCCTGAATGCCAGTCCACTGCATCATGGAAGAGATCGTTTTCTTCAGCTTGCTGCGGAATGGAACGGTGTCATTATAATATTCTGCCAATCCAGCCGTATAAGAGCCATCCAGCAATGCAGTCAAAGAAAATTTCGGTTTTTCTGCCAACACACGATTTTCTTCATAAGAAATGGTAGACCGTGGGGCAATCAGCAAAACGGCTGCCAAGACAAATACAATCCCACCCATCACACTGACACCTGTCTCTTATACACATCT
>DYCW01000139.1 GCA_019417865.1 Ruminococcus sp.
TCGTAATATAGCCGTATTTTGCGATTGACACGGGCACGAACTCTGCGGATTCAGGTTTTATATCAAGATTAAGAAAGACTGCCGTATTTTAAAATACAGCAGTCTTTTTATAACTATTTAGAGTATTTCTTAATGGAAGTTACTTTGTTTCCTCCGTAGCTGTGATTGCTTTTGCAGCAGCATAAGCCTGTGCATAGAAATATTCCTGTGCATTCAGTGGAGAGGAACTTGCGGACTGCTTCTTATAAGAACCATCCGGCTGCTGGATTCTTGCCTTGACATTGTCCTGCATCATCGTACGGAACATGGAGAGAATCCTTGCTTTGATGTCATTATCATAAATCGGTGCCCCTACTTCTACTCGGCGGATGGTATTTCTGGTCATCCAGTCTGCAGAGGCGATATAGACAGCAGCGTCATTTCCAGCCCCAAAAATATAAATACGAGTGTGCTCTAAATACCGGCCTACAATACTGCGAACTGTAATATTTTCTGTCTTTTTCGGAATCCCCGCAATTAGACAGCAGATACCCCGTACAATCATGTCGATTTTTACGCCTGCCTGTGATGCAGCAATCAACTTGTCAATTAAATATTTATCAGTCAGGGAATTGACCTTCAGAGCAATATAAGCGGGTTGCCCTGCCTTTGCCTTTTCCATTTCCCTGTCAATCAAGTCTGCCACATGGTTTTGCAGACAGTGTGGGGAAACCAACAGATATTCGGTATGTTTAATGGTTTGTCCCATACAGAGTGCATTGAAAACCCGGCTTGCTTCCATACCGATTTCCGAGCGTGCTGTCATTAGAGAGTAGTCTGTATAAATTTCTGCTGTTTTTTCATTATAGTTCCCCGTACCAACTTGTGTGATATAGGAAATGGCATTTCCGATTTTTCGAGTAATCAGGCAGAGTTTGGAGTGTACTTTGAGGTTGTCCAAACCATAGATAATCCGGCAGCCAGCCTCTTCCAGACGGCGGGACCATTCAATATTGTTTTCCTCATCAAAACGAGCTCGCAGTTCTACTAGTACGACGACGTCTTTTCCATTTTCTGCGGCTTCAATCAATGCCTCTACAATTTTGCTGTTGGTGGCAACACGATACAATGTCATTTTAATCGAAACGACATTCGGATCTTCTCCAGCTTCGTGCAGCAGATTCAAAAACGGACGGATGCTTTCAAATGGAAAAGAGAGGAAGCGGTCTTTTTCCTGAATTTGTGCAATCATAGAACGGTGTTCATCGATGCTCGCAGAACGTTGCGGGACTCTTCTGGGAAAGAAAAGCGAACGATTCTTTCGCAGCAAATCTCGAACTTGTGAGAAAAAGGAAAGGCTGAGCGGTGCTTCTGAATGGAAAATCTGTGCTTCGTCCAGCTGTAGATATTCACAGAGCTTTGCGATCACGGAGGGATCCATCAGTCTGGAAAATTCCATCTTTACCGGACGAAGCCGCTTTCTAGCACGCAGCAGCTTTTCCATTGCAGCACGATAGTCAGTTTCATCTTCGATGTTTTCCTCTTCTGCATCAATATCTGCACTGCGGACAATTCGAATCAAGGACTTGCTCTTGATGACATGACGAGAGAAAATATCAGATGCAAAATGCAGAATCAGTTCTTCTGTTAAAATAAAGCGGTTTTTCTGGTCTGGCAGAGTGATGTATTTTGGAAACACATCGCTGCTGCATGGAACGATGCCGAGTTTTTCGCTTCCTTTTTTCTCCAGAACAACGACAGCATAGATTTCTTTATTTTGCAGAAATGGAAACGGCTGCTTTTTTCCGATGATTTGCGGAGACAGCAGTGGTTCAATTTCTGTCTGGAAATAAGACTGTAAGTAATCTGCCTCTTGCTGGGTAATGGTGTGAAAATCTACAATTTCGACGCCTTCTGTTTTGAGATCATTTTGGAGTTTCCGATAGGTTTTATCTTTTTCATGCAGCATATGCCGTACTTTTTCAAAGATGGCATCCAACTGTTCTTTACAGGTCATATTGGTTTTATTTTCTCGAATTTTATTAGAGATCTGCATTTTTTCAAAGAGCGAGCCAACCCGTACCATAAAAAATTCATCTAGATTACTTTGAAAAATGGATAAAAAAGAAAGTCGTTCACAAAGTGGGTTGGAAAAGTCCTGCGATTCCTCCATTACACGCTGGTTAAACTTTAACCAGGAAAGTTCTCGGTTTACATAGCAATTTTGCTCTGCCATAAAAATGCCTCCTGTTTGGTTTGTTCTCATGGAATAAGGATAAGCCTTTTATTGAAAATGGAAATGTCGAAGTATTCGGATAAAGTCGCTGAAATGGGAAATATGCACAAAAAAATTCTAAATAGTACGAAAAAATAGGATTGTTAAGGCTTTCTTTTATTATACTACATTGTTTATTTTTGTGCCAGCCCAGAAATGTAAATCGTTTGTTATTTTTACGTTAAGATTGATGAGATTTATTTTACATAATCTTTTTGGAGAATTTTCAAGAATAGCGTTGTATTTTTTTAAAAATTGCAGTATACTATAGAAATCCATGCAGCAATCAGGAGCGAGAACTGCAATGATTCATCTTATGCTGATCTATTAAAAATATAAAATTTCAAAAATAATTC
>DYCW01000014.1 GCA_019417865.1 Ruminococcus sp.
GTTTGCCTTTGATGGTATCTAGAAATACCTGTGCCTCCTTTTCGGCTTCGGCAACGGACATGGCATAGCTGAACCAATACACGCCACAAGGAATTCCCAGCCGTTTGCATTCGCTGTAGTTTCGTTCAAACTGTTTATCTACCTGACTGTATTCTCGTCCATATCCAGCACGAATCAACACAAAATCCACCAATCCGGACGCTTTTACCTTATCCCAGTCAATTTGACCTTGACAATATGACACATCAATACCTTTTGCAACAATTTTATTTGTATTATTTGTTACTTTGTCTGTTTGTTTTGATATTCCAAAATAACTGTAGAAATCTTTGGTCACTGTTCCTGTGCCGCAAACTTCATCTCCCAGCCACCGATAGCCCGTATTTCGCACATCCACATGCGTATACTGATAGCTGCTATCAATATTCGCAATTCCTGTAAAGCCCAAATCCTGAGCCTTACAGCAGACAGGCTTACTACTGATTGGCTTCCCATCCTGTCCATAGCAGCAAATATCCGCAGCCGTTCCTTTGGTGTGCTGTCCGGTACTCGTGCCGCCCACGTTCTTGTCATGGGTCGGGCAACGGTATCCGCTTGTCACAATGATTTTACTGCAATTCAGAGCCGTATAGAGTTGTTCAATTTTATCAATCAATTCGCTGGAAATGAGAATATCATGCGTACCACCGCACTTACACTTAAATTCTCGCACATTGAAATGAGCAGATAGTTGTGTGCTATCTGCATTTTTATAAGTATTTACTGGCATATAGCCATCTCCTTTTCATTTATGGCATTTTCAATTCTTTCTTTTGCAATTTTAAAATATTGCTCATTGAGTTCCATTCCGATGAATTTGCGGCATGTATTCACACATGCAACGCCCGTAGTACCGCTACCCATGCAGTTATCTAAAATTGTTTCTCCCTCATTGGAATACGTTTTTATAAAATATTCGCACAATTCAACTGGCTTTTGTGTAGGATGTACGGGCTTTTCGGCAGTACAATTTACGTTTGCGAATTTTACAATATCAATAGGATATCTTGTACCATCTGAAATACTTTCAATCGGATTATAATTCCCATAATTTTTACTTTTTTT
This sequence comes from Ruminococcus sp., assembly GCA_019417865.1. Lineage (GTDB taxonomy): Bacteria > Bacillota > Clostridia > Oscillospirales > Ruminococcaceae > Ruminococcus_C. The sequence goes on from DYCW01000014.1 coordinate 1,105, forward strand.
GATTGAGAAGCTTTTGTATGGCTTCTTTCCAATTATCTTTTGTGGATTATATATAGGCAATTTCCGATAAAAAACTAAGATGTTTTCGTGAATTTTCATTGGCATTCTATTGGCATTTAAGTGCCCAGTCCCCTGCGATTTTTCCCATATCCATTCATACCGAAAATCTTTTAAATTGCTCATAATAAGTTTTGCTGTAAATGGCATTTGAGAAAAAAGAACAATTGCTGCATTTTCTTTTGCAATTCTTCTATACTGCTCCCACAGCTCAGGAAAAGGGATAATAATATCCCATTTATTTTGCGTTGTACCATACGGCAAATCACACAAAATCATATCCACTGAGCCGCTTGGAATATCTTTCATGAGCTCTAAACAATCGCCTTGCAACAATAGCATATGCTCACTTCTCTTTCTTTTGCAACAATTCCACTGCATTCTTCAATGCTGCCGGAAGGGGAACACCCATCAAACCGGCATTCTCTAGAATGCTGATGACCTCATTACACATAAAGGCAATGCACACCCCAGCACGTACATAGGACGTTCCTAGAACGACATCCAGTCGAGCGGCAACCAGCACCAGCAGCAAAATGATACACTTCTTTGCAAGTCCTTTCCAGCCGATTTTACTGGATAGCTTGCCCTTTGGTGACTTTCCGGCAGCCGCTACAATAATGCCTGTGGCGTAATCTACCCCCATGAAAATAAGGAGCGTTGCCAATGCAGAATCCCATCCGCCGAACAGAGCGGCAAGAAAACTGCCAACCAAACCGAACGCAGTACAAATGGTTTCTTTCATTTCGAAATTTCCTCCTTTACTTCATAATCCCCAGAGAGCAGCACCAACATTTCCGGCGTTAAGTCGCCGCTTGCAAAAATCTGGTACTGTCCATTTTCCAGTGTTGCCGCTTGAATTTTGGCGTTTCCCCAGCCGCTCCGCTGAATGGCTTTTCCGG
>DYCW01000140.1 GCA_019417865.1 Ruminococcus sp.
TAATATTATATCAAAAATCCACCATTCACTGCTAAAATCTGCCCTGTGATAAAGGATGCCTGTTCTGATGCCAGAAAACAAACAGCATTCGCAATTTCCTCCGGTTTGCCGATTCGCTGCAATGGCGTTTCCTCTGCCAGTCCTTGCCGGTCTTCCAGTGACAGATGGGCATTCATTTCCGTATCAATCACACCCGGTGAAACCGCATTCACTCGAATACCAGACGGTGCAACCTCTTTCGCCAGTGCTTTTGTAAAAGCAATCACAGCTCCCTTTGTGACAGAATAGTCCACTTCACAGGATGCCCCTGTTTCCCCCCAGATGGATGCCAGATTGAGGATGCAGCCGCTGTGCTGCCGCAGCATTGCCGGCAGAATCGCACGGGTCAATTCTGTTGTCCCAAATAAATTCACCTGATACAACGCCGCCCGTTCTGCTGGCGAAACGCATTGAAACAGATTGACAACGGAAATGGCTGCATTGTTGACCAGAATGTCCACAGTTCCCGCTTGCTGTAAAACGGTTTCTGCCAGTTTTTCCGGTGCACCTGGATTCCGGAAGTCAGCAGCAATGGGATGCACACCGTATTGTTTTTGTAAAGCAGCAGCGGCAGCCTGTGACTGGCAGTAGGTGATGTAAACCGTGCTGCCCTGCTGGGCAAATTGCTTTGCAATGGCAGCACCAATGCCACGGGAACCGCCCGTGATCAATACGACTGGCATGAAGATGCTCCTTCGGGTTTTTCCACCAACTGAAAATCAATATTGCCGGAGGAAATATCGGTTTTTGTACAAATCACCTTTATGGTATCGCCAAGCTGATAAACGGAACTGCCATTTTCCTGTACCAGACGGACATTGTGGTCATTGTTCCATAGCTTGTCTTCGCCCATATCCCGAATGGAGAGCATTCCCTCCACGGTATTCGGCAGCATCACATAGATACCAAAATCCGTGACACCGGTTACCAGTCCAGTCATTTCTTCGCCGAGGTGCTGCCGCATATATTCTGCCAAATAACAGGCTTCGCAGTCTCTGGCAACCCGAATCGTCAGCAATTCCCGCTGACTGGATTGTTCTGCCGCCTTTGCTGCAAATTTTGTAAATCGCTTTTGCACTGCTTCTGCACGGTTGGTGCTGTACCACTCCGATAAAATCCGATGGATTGCCAAATCCGGATACCGCCGGATGGGAGACGTAAAATGGGCATAATCTTTTAATGCCAGACCAAAATGCCCGATTGGTTCGGTTTCATAAGTTGCCTTTGCCATCGACCGCAGTACCATGCCGTGGATGACAGGTGCCGCCGGAGTGCCGTTTGCCTTTTCCAGAATTTCTGCCAGCGTTCTTGGCTGTACGTTTGTCATGACCGGCACTTCTGCCCCCATCCGCAGTAGCCCTTCCTGCAAGGCATCTATTTTTTCGGAAGACGGTGCATCGTGTACCCGATAGACAAACGGCAGGGCGTGTTCTTTTGCAACACGAGCAGCTGACTCATTGGCAAGCAGCATCATTTCCTCAATGATACATTCGCTCTTGCCACGAGTGCGGGGCTGCACATCCACACAAATGCCCTGTGCATTCAAGGTGATTTTGCTCTCCGGGGTTTCAATTTCTGGTGCACCACGCTGCTTTCGCAGGGCAAGCCGTTTGTCGCAGAGTTCGTTCAGCAGCGGCAGCATGTCCATGACCGCAGCATATTTTTCCTGTAGGGCAGGCTTTGCTGTGCCATCCAGCAGGGCATTGATTTCTTTATAGACGCCCTTGACGCAGGAGCGAATGACTGTCTTGCGGAAGGTATAGGAACGCAAAATGCCCTGTTCATCCAGTTCCATCAGAGCAGAAAACGTCAGACGGTCTTCCTGTGGATTCAGGGAACAAATGCCATTGGAAAGTGCTTTTGGAAGCATAGGGACAACCTGATCTGCATAGTACAGGCTGGTACCCCGTGCCAGAGCTTCTTTATCCAATGCAGAGTGCGGCTTGACATAGTAGGAAACATCGGCAATGTGCACACCGAGTCGATAGCCGGTTCCGTTGCGTTCAATGGAAATGGCATCATCCAAATCCTTGGATTCTGCACTGTCAATGGTAAAGATACAGGTATCCCGCAGGTCAAGGCGGTTCTGGTATGCTTCAGCTGGAATGGGAGCAGATGCCAGCTTTGCTGCTTCGGCTTCGGCTTCCTCTGGAAAAATGGGGGAGATGTTTTCCAGTGTGAGGATTGCTTTTGCACAGACGGCAGCGGATTCCGCACTGCCGAACGAGTAAAGTACCTTTGCCTTGTGTTCGGCGTGACGGGTTCCACGGGAAACGATCTCTGCTAAGACTTTATCCTGTTCCTGATAGGAGATGTCTTTGTTTGGCAGCAGCCGAATGGGCGTTTTGCCCATGGTGTCCGGCAGTAGAGCAAGGTGACCGTCTTCCTGGATGATGATACCCGTCAGCCGTGCTGGAGCTGGCTCCAAAATATCCAAAACCTCGCCCTCTGGCTTGCCGCTGCGGGAGGGAATGCTTCGCATGAGGACTCTGTCCTGCGGCAGGGCACCAAGCAGAAACTTTCCGGGGATGAACCAGTCTTCTGTTTCTTCTGCGTCATCCGGTCGAATAAATCCAAAGGTACGGCTGAGTCGGACCACTGTGCCGGTTTTGCAGTGCAGTGCAGCACACCAATAATACTTGCGACGCTGTTTATAAATCAGGCCTTCCTTTCGCAGTGTTTCCAATGCGGTCTGAAACAGGGTGGAACCGTTTTTTTTCGTGCGGCATTTTGCTGCCAGTACCGTTTCTTCTAAACCGTGAATACCGGCATCTGCCAAAAAAAGCTTACATTTTTGTATATAGGCTGCTAGAACTTCCGCCGGCTCTCGTTTTGGCGGGGCAGCAGGTGATTTTGCCATATCAATCAGTCTCCTTTATATCGTTGTATTTTAAATGGTGGGATGTTCAAAGGGTAGATGTTTGCGTCTGCATATTCATATGGGGTTCGCCGGCACGGTTTGTGATGGGCTGTGGTAAAATGCATGCTTGTCGAATGTCGTTATAAGCATAGCATTTCTGTTTTTTTGCGGTCCATGCAGGTAAAAAAATACCTGTCATCCGGTTGGCTGACCGAATGACAGGACGGCGTCGTTGTTATTTTAAAATCAACGGCATTACGATATCAATGAAAAGAATGAGGGCAAAGAAGAGAACGGTTAAAATCGTTGTGATTTTCCGCAGTCTTGCTTCCTTTGTACGGCCTCTGTTCTTATCATAGAAGGAATCGTTGCTTGCACCTGTCAGGGCAGCCGTTGCATTTTGCGGCTTTTGTTCCTGCATCATGCAGACAATAATAGCGAGTACACTGATCAGCAGCAATACAGCACCAATTACGATTTCCAATACGCTCATAACCAAACCTCCCGTCTTTGATGATCCCTGTTATTATACCATATCTTTTTCCAAAATGCAAGTCCCAATTTTGAGAAATCACGCAAATCCATTTTCGCTTAGGGAAGATGATCTGACCTCCTCTGACAAGGTTGGGTAACACCCCTAGATTGCCTGTGTAGCGTCCATCACTCCCGGCGTGCAACGCTACATGTTATTCCATCCATTACAGTGGTTTCTCGTCCTTGAGGGCAACAAAAAGTTTTATCTCCTGAACAATGTAACGGTGAGTGAGCTGTCTGCGGTGACTCGCCGCCTGAGCTAGTTTGATCGCAGTCGCCTGTGGCGTAGCATGACTTTATCATTTAAAAATGGATTTGTGTATTGAAAAATTGGCTGCTTTTCCACGTCTCATGATTCTTGGAATGAAAAAGTCCGTGGCACAAATACAGTCGTATTCTACAAATAAACAATGTTTTTTTACAAAAATTCATGAGATTTTACAGTTGATTTTTTTTCGGAAATCGAATATACTGGAATATGACGTTCTTTTTGTACGCTTTTTGTAAAAAATATAAAAATGAGGAGGGTGGATTTCT
>DYCW01000141.1 GCA_019417865.1 Ruminococcus sp.
CGGCAGCAGATTTTGAATGATGGTTTTCAGCTGCGGCAGCGTGACCGGAAGATTCCGGAACACCTCCATACTGCGAATGTGCAGTGTGACCATTGCCGGTGATGTTTCCACAAAATACAATGCTCCCACTTCTGTCCCGCAGGCAGTTGCAACCGCCTGTAACACCTGATTCATCGTCCCATCACTGAAATAGCTGCCGATTTTACTCAGCAATTCCGTGCGGTAGGCATGATCTGACAAGCCAGTCGGACGGGGCAAACTGTACATCTCCCCCAATCGGTCTAATGCATCTCCAGTGCACTGCTGCAAATCCAACATATTGTGCAGCCATTGCAGCATATCGGTGAACTGCTCGGTCTGCCCTTCATTGATTGCAAACAATCTCCATGTATTCGTTGCCGTTTCTGATTCTCGTCCTCGCCCAGGCTTTGCGTAGGAATCCGGCAACTGATAAACCAATGCTCCGCTCATACCATCGCCTCCCAGGGGTCTGCCACTGCTGCAATGGACCCGTCCGCTGCCACATGATAGTAGGGAGCATTCATGCCATTTCGGATATACACCTGTTGCAGGGCACAGACCGCAATCTGCTTTGCAGAGGCAACCCACGGCGTTTGCAGATTCCCGTCCTCTGTGAATGCCAGTTCTGTGACCGTTTCTGCAAGTCCTGTTTGCAGAACAGCTGCACAAACGGATACCGGATACACATTCTGCCCCATACGGTTTTGCTGAAAGCATGCCACGACTGCCTCTGCAATGGGTTTCACATACAATTCCGGCAGCAGAGCATCCGTTTGAATGGTCATAACAACGGGCAAAGCAATCGTATCGGCATAAGAAAAGCGGATGATATGAGAAATACCAGCCGCATCTTTCACAGTGTGTTCTATTGTGCCAGCCGTGCCGATGCCAAGGCTTTTCTTGTCAAAAATTACTTTTGCAATCTCTACGGAACTGCTGGCACCGCCGCTGACCACTGCCTCAAAGCTGTGTGGCGGAATCATCAGACCCGTTCCATCCTCCTTGCTGGTATCGGTATCATTTTCAAAAATCACACAGTCCTGCACGGTATCCAGTCGAGAAACTGCTCCAGCAATGGCATCATAGGTACTGCTTCCCGCACCAGCAAGGGCTTTTTTCCAACGTGTCCGCAGCTGTGCATCCGTTTCGGTATCCTGTCCGGCAGCCGATAGAACAGCGGACAAAATCCGCAAATTCGGAAGCTGCGTCTGATAGAAATCGGTGATTGCCGTATCGTTTCCAATCGTTCCGGCGGTATCGCATTCGACTGTGATGGGACTGGTTTCTCCGGCTGGAATGCGGATGCTGCGGACGGTGTGAAACAACGTGCCGGACGCTGTCACCAATTTGGTGTTCATGGGAATGGTAGCATCCGTTGTGCCGGTATTTTCTACCGATACGGACAACATCGCCTGTGTTGCC
>DYCW01000142.1 GCA_019417865.1 Ruminococcus sp.
AGCTCACATTCTACCTGTAGGATCACATCATCCTCTTCAGCCTGTGCCAGATAGGATATCGGCAAGGAAGATGCCATCCCCACTGCCATCACACTGCTGACTGCCAGTGCAGTAAATTTTCGTATGATTGATTTCATTTACAATCCCTCCTGTGAAAAAACGATTTTCTATTGTACCGCTCTCTGTTGTACTAAAATCACATTACTACGTAGTATAATTGTAACACATTTTGCAAAAAGAAGCAATGGAGTGCATTTATTTTCTACAAATTGCACAGCTTTCAAAAACTATTTTAGACAAACTGCACAAAATTCTTTACAGCATCATTTGTCCAATATCCGGCAGTTCTTTTGCCAATGCACCAGCAGCCGGCAGACTCTTTGCCCGATAGCGTTTCCACTCGGTAGCCTGCTCCTCCGTAACCGCTTCTGCGAAGAGAACGGTCTGCTTGGGCTTAAGCGTCATTACTTGTACGCCCTGCGTATTTCTGGCTGCCTTGACAGCAATGGCTTCCGTATGGAACAACAATGCCCGATTGCCACTGGAACGTAACATCACTTCCTGCTCCTTTTCCAACGGCAGTGCTGCTACAAGCAGAGACTTATCGCTGTAAGCATTTGCCAGTTTTTTTCGATTGGTTTTTGTTGCATAAGATTGCAGCGGTACTTTCGCCACTTTTCCATTCTCATAGACAAACAGTACCATACCGCTGTAATCGCTGGTCAGCAGCATAGAAACAACATACTCCCCTTCGTCAAAGCCCAACTTTGCCGGAATATACTCTCCCAGCACACTTGCCTTGCTGTCATCAAATACGCTCGCCTTGGTCTTATAGACCTGCTGTTGATTGGTGAAAAAGAGAAGCTCTGATCGGTTGGTAGTTTCCCAATGTCCAACAATACGATCTTCCTCTTTTAACTTTTGTTCTGCATTCATTCGCAGAGAAGCTGGTGTAATCTTTTTGAAATAACCACTCTCTGACAAAAACAAATGCACCGGATAATCTGGAATCTCTTCTTCTGAATTGGATTCTGCCTGTAGATCTGCCGTACAGAAAAGCGTCTTTCTCGGCTGACCATATTTTTTAGCAGTTTCTTTCAATTCTTTTGCAATCACTGCACGGATTTTTTTGGGACTTTCCAATGTCTGCTGCATGTCAGCAATATCCTTCCGCAGCTGCTCAATCTCCTGTGTCCGACGTAAAATATATTCCCGATTCAAATGCCGCAGCTTAATTTCTGCTACATACTCTGCCTGTATTTCGTCAATTGAAAAACCCTGCATCAAATTGGGGACAACATTCTGTTCCTCTTTTGTCTCCCTTACAATGCGGATGGCTTTATCAATATCCAACAGAATCTGTTCCAAGCCTTCCAACAGATGCAGTTTTTCTTGTTTCCGTTTCAGATCATAGACCAGCCGCCGCTTGACACATTCCTCTCGAAAGAAGATCCACTCAGTCAGAATCTCTTTTACGCCCATTACCTTTGGCTTGCCATGAATCAAAATATTAAAATTGCAAGAATAGCTGTCCTGCAACGGTGTCAACCGAAACAACTTTTGCATGACCTTTTCTGGCTCTGCTCCACGCTTCAGGTCAATGGCAATTTTCAAACCAGACAAGTCGGTTTCATCCCGCACATAAGAAACCTCCCGCAGCTTACCCTGTTTAATGCAGTCCACAATCTTATCTATAATGGCTTCAATGGTAGTACTGTAAGGGATTTCTGTCACCTCAATGCAGCCGCCTGCCTTATCATAGTTCCACTTTGCCCGTACCTTGACGCTGCCCCTGCCAGTTTCACAAATTTTGCGAAATTCCATTTCGTCTTGTATCAAATAACCGCCGCCCGGGAAGTCCGGACCTTGTAGTGTGGTCACCACATCATGGTTTGGATCCTTTAGCAATGCAATGGTGGTCTCACAAACTTCTGTCAAATTAAATGGGCAGACATTGCTCGCCATGGAAACAGCAATCCCCACATTGGAATTTACCAAAACAGCTGGAAATGTCGTTGGGAACAGAGAGGGTTCCGTCATAGTATTATCATAGTTCGGTACAAAGTCTACGGTTTCCTTATCAATATCCCGAAATAACTCGTTACAGATGGGTTCTAGTTTGACTTCCGTATATCGGCTTGCTGCATATGCCATATCACGGGAATATGCTTTTCCAAAATTCCCCTTTGAGTCTACATAAGGGTGCAACAGGGCTTCGTTTCCTCTTGCCAGACGCACCATCGTTTCATAAATCGCACTGTCCCCGTGCGGATTCAGCCGCATTGTTTGTCCGACGACATTGGCAGATTTCGTACGTGCACCGTTTAGTAGCCCCATTTTATACATGGTATACAGCAATTTCCGATGAGACGGCTTAAAGCCATCAATTTCTGGCAGGGCTCTGGAAATGATTACACTCATCGCATAAGGCATGTAATTTTTTTCCAACGTCTCTGTAATTTGCTCTTCTTCTACCACACCTGCCCGCTCAATATAGGCATTGGGAATTGGATTGATTTTTGGTGTTGTAGTCGTTTTTTTTCTTGCCAAATAAACAGCTCCTTTTTCTAAAAATATAGTTTAATCGTAATTGAATCATTCTTAGGGAAAACGGTCTGACCCCTGCCTGTGGCGGATTGCCCTCAGCCTGCTTGTCTCAACTTTACCGCTGCCCAACCTTCCTTTTCCCGACATGCTATCACAACAAATCCCTGTTCCTGCATGGCTGCAATGACTTCATCCTTCCGTTCCACAATGATACCCGAAATAATCAATGTACCATTCTTTTTCAGGTACTGCGGAAACTGCGGTGCCATTGCTTTCAAAACATCTGCAACAATATTGGCTGTGATCAAGTCATAACCGCTTCCAATTTCTTCTCTTAAAGCTGCATCTGCCAGCACATTGCCGCACCGAACAATATAGTTTTCTTCCGGCAGATGATTTTTTGCCGCATTTTTCTTTGCAATCCGCACTGCATTTTCTTCAATATCTACCGCAAAGACTTCCTTTGCACCCAGCAGCATTCCGCCGATAAACAAAATACCACTTCCGCATCCCATATCCAACATTTTACAGTCTGTTGTGATTTCCCGTTCCATCAGCTCTAAGCAAAGCCGTGTGGTGTGATGCTGTCCGGTGCCGAAGCTGCTTTCTGGATCAATTTCCAGCACGATTCTGCCACGCTCTGGTTCGTTATGTTCCCAGCTGGGACGAATATACAACCGCTCCCCCACTGGAAACGGTTTAAAATATTGTTTCCAGTTATTTGCCCAGTCCTCTTCCTTGACACCCGTCAAAACGGCTTCCAACCGTCCGTATTG
>DYCW01000143.1 GCA_019417865.1 Ruminococcus sp.
GTGAATACACTGGGTACGGTTTCCGTTACAGCAGTGACTGCCGCTTCTAAATTACAGTTGGTACTGACGGGACCAATGGAATGCCTTGGGATTACTATGGCAACTTACTGTGGTCAGAATCGTGGGGCAAGAAAGTTTGAACGGATTCGGAGCGGTATTCGCACCAGCGTTGCAATTTCCATGATTTATTGTGTGATTTCTGCGGTAGTGATCATTGTACTGGGCGGTTGGATGGCACTGCTATTTTTGGATGCTTCAGAAACAGCAGTTATGGAACAGGTAAAGGAATATCTTCGTCTGAATGCATATTTCTATCCAACACTTGGCTTGCTGTTTATTTTACGAAACAGTTTGCAGGGTATGAGTTATAGCTTTCTTCCAATGATGGCAGGCGTTACAGAATTATTCGCCCGTGTTTTGGTATGTGTGGCGTTTGTGCCGACCTTTGGTTATTCTGCTGCCTGCCTGGCAAGTCCAGTTGCTTGGATTTTCGCAGATATTCTGTTGGTAACCGTTTATTTTGTGAAGATGAAAAGTCTGAAGGTGCAGCTTGCAAGACCAGCAACAGCCGCTTGTTAAAGGGCGGGTGAATGGAGAATGCGTCGAACAGAATCAGTTGAACTTACAGTACTTTGTCTGCTGTGTGATGGAGATCGGATTTTATTACAAAATCGTGTTAAAAATGATTGGAAAGGCTATACGCTGCCGGGTGGTCATGTGGAAGCCGGTGAATCCTTTGTCGCAGCTGTAAAACGAGAAATGCGAGAGGAAACGGGTTTGGAGATTGCCGCTCCATATTTGTGTGGGATCAAACAATTCCCCTTGTCTGATGGCGGACGGTATCTGGTAATCTTATTTCGTGCAGAACAGTTTTCTGGCACACTGACCAGTTCAAAGGAAGGCGAGATGGTATGGGTTTCCCGTTCTGAGCTGCCAAACTTACCGACTGTGGCAGATTTTGCAGAGCTGCTCTCTGTATTTGATGATCCGATGTTGTCCGAGTTTCAGTATACCAGAAACGAAGCAGGCGGATGGGACGTTCATATTTTTTAAGAGTCTTTCGTTTATATTTATTTGTAATGAAAAATCCGTTGCAGGTTCCATAAGGTCTGCAACGGATTTTGTTAGTATGTAGGGTATGTAGATTACCATCTGTTATCCCAAATGGGGGAAAGCTGAGCCGCACTTTGTGCATAGTGCGTTAAAATCTGTACGGCATCCTCAACAGACAGGGAATTGCCGTCTTCGCCCTGATTCTGAGAGCAGGTATCAATATCTGCCAGAAAGAAGGCAAGCGTTTCCTGATCGCTGTCAAAATTTTCGTTTAGTTTTGCAGGAAGCCCAGCTGATTTTTTTGCATAGTAAGTGAGCACGCAAACGG
>DYCW01000144.1 GCA_019417865.1 Ruminococcus sp.
GCATTATTGTCTATGCGGATATTTGCAGAACCGCCGATGGTTTCACAGATGGTATACAGCCATTCCATCAAATTATCATAGCTGACCTGCAATCTCGTTTTGTCCTGCCAGCATTCACCGCTGACCGTTCCTATAGAAAGTCCGGGAATACTGCGAATGCCTGCTGAAATCACGTTTTGCGACAGCACGTTTCTGACAATGTTTTCGTAGGTGTTGTTCGCCGAAAAAGACGGATAAATAATTCTTCGCTCCAGCAAGCAAGTGAGAAATCTGCCCGAAACAGTGAGATAATCGCCGTCTTCTGCATCAGTTTCAATTTTCACCGATTCAATGATTCCATAGTGTTCCTTATCATCATCACGCCCGACAATTCTGCCTGTCTGGAAGATTTCAATATTCTGCGGACTTGCGGCAATGTACACCTCAAAAGCACCGCAGGAATAATATTCAACGTCCCACAAAAGAGAAGAAAAGCTGTCGCATATTGCTTCAAGGGTTATAGAGAGTTTATCCTCTGTTGGAATCATATTGTATATTTCAATCTGCATTTTTCACACTCCCAAGTACGCATTGCGGTGTATCAGACGAACTTTCAGTTCTGAAAGTCCATCAGATGCACGGACATAAAATTTGTTTTCTCCTGGTCTTAATGTCAACCATGTGGAACCTGAAACCAGACGATTGATGATATTTGTAACAACGCCTTCACGCTCCAAGGTTACAGTTTTATTGCCTGTTTTCGTGGTTATGGTGATGACATCACCATCTTTTAGTTCGCCGAGAATCTGCATATATTCATCTGTTACAGCATTGTAGATAGTCGGATTCTTTGCAGGTCCTCCGCTGATTTCAAGAGTAAAGCCAACCTCATCACCGTCATTTACAATGGTCATAATGTTCTGCGTGTTGTATTTACCGATAGGAAAAGGCTCATCATTATCGGGAAAGATGAAGTGAAATGCTCCGGTAATTCTTGAATATTCAGCTATCTGGGTTTCAGTTGAATACCAGTAAATATCGGGACAGACAATAGATATCTGCCCTTTGGTCAGCATCTCAAAGTTCTCCATTTCGCAGGTTTCAACGATACCCCCCTGCATACACAGATATATTTTTCGTGGAGTAATAAATCTTGATATATCGTGACGGCTTGACTACTTTATACAGTTCATGCCGTCTTTTTTCAATATTGAAACCACGCATCTCAAAAGGAATGACCACATTTCTTTTCTCGATAAAAGCATTATTGAGATATGAGCCGTCCATTCCAGCATAGCTTGATGTACTTATTGTTCCTGCCGGTGGATTCAGTCCCTCTATCTTTGAGAACATGAACCTGTTTGCTGTGTGTGATAGGTCAATCTGCTGACCTGTTTCGTTTTCGAGGATTAGGGTGTAGAACAAAGTTTCACCGTCCTTTCATTGACTTTGAGTATGTGGGTGTGGTATAATATTATACGGAATAGTAACTCTACAAGTTAGATTTATCAATTGGAGGATAAAAAATGGCAACTAAAGAAGTTTACTTTGATTATAATGAAGAAGATATTGCAGCCGGAAAATATGATTCATGGGATTTAATTGAACCACTTTGGTGGAATGTGAATATTTACGATGGAATAGACGTTTATAACAATGATTTGAGTCACTTTACTAAATCACAGAGAAAAGTACTTGCTTTATATTGGTATGATTCAGAGGTTAATAATGGTGGACATGATCAGTTTTTCTCAAATTCTACAGGAATAGTGTGGAAAGACGCATATGAAGGATTAAAAATGATAGGTGCTACGCCGCTTGCTGACAATTTAAAAAAGGCAATAGATTTATTTGGCGGGGAAATTCCTTTTGATCGTGCAGAAAGACAGAATTTATTAGAAAAACTTTATGAAGAGGACGATTTTGATAATGTGCTTGAAGAAATCGATGAATTTTACTATGACTTTTTTGAGGAGGATATTTCAGAAATAATAAACAAATTTGTAAAAAAGAATGCATCTGAAT
>DYCW01000145.1 GCA_019417865.1 Ruminococcus sp.
GTATAAGAGACAGCCTACAGGTAGAATGTGAGGATTTGGAAGGGGCTACCCTTTGGACATCCATTTATGAAAAGCAGTTTCCGGGTTATTCCGGCGAAGGGTTTGTTTATTTGACCAATGAAACCATTACTGTAGATGTGGAAGTACCGGAAGAGGGCATGTATGAGTTTAGTACACGCTGTGTGCAAGTTTTAGATGAGAGCGGACGGGAACAGACGCTTTCTGTCAACGGAACAGAATTCATGTACAAAATGCCATATCTGGATACTTGGACGGATTTCAGTTTCGGCATTCATAGATTGAAGAAGGGGACGAATACCATTCAACTTTTGCCAAAGTACGGCTATGGTGCATATGATACCCTGACGATTAAAAAGGCAGCCCTGCCAGAACTGAACGTACAGCCGACTTTGAGCGACGCAGATGCCACCAAGGAGACACAGGGGTTGATGAACTATCTGTGTGATATGTATGGAGAGCATATGCTTTCCGGTCAGCAGGAAATCTATGGCGGCGGCCATACGCCAGATGCTCCAGGCGGTTACAGCGGGGAGGATTTGCAGGGATATGAAACAGAATTTGAGTGGATTAAAAAACAGTTCGGCGATTATCCGGCAATCCGTGGTTTTGATATGATGAACTATAATCCGCTTTACGGCTGGGATGATGGTACAACCGAGCGGATGATTGAATGGGGCACAGAACGCAACGGGATTCCAACAGTTTGCTGGCATATCAATGTGCCGAAGAATTTTGCAGACTACACGTTAGGTGATGCAGTGGACTGGACAGAGTGTACCTATGAGCCGAATAAAACGGATTTTGATACCACACAAGCAGTGATAGAAGGCACAAAAGAAAATGAATACTTTAAGCTTGCCATTGCAGATCTGGCAGAACAGTTACTGCGTGTACAGGAAGCAGGCGTGCCAATTATTTTCCGTCCGCTGCATGAAGCAGAGGGCAATTCCAACATAGATGGTTCTGGTTCTTGGTTCTGGTGGGGCAAAGGCGGTGCAGAAGTTTATAAGCAGCTGTGGCAGTTGCTGTATACGACACTGACAGAGGAATACGGTGTGCATAACCTGATCTGGGAGTACAACAGTTATGACTACTCCACTTCTCCATCATGGTATCCGGGGGATGAATGGGTGGATATTGTCGGCTATGATAAGTATAACTGTATTTATAATCGGCATGATGGCAAGCCTAGTGGCAGCGGTCCGAACGAAGATGCCATCTCCAGCACATTCTATACGCTGGTGGATTTGACGAACGGTAAGAAGCTGGTTTCTATGCCGGAGAATGATACTGTTCCGAGTTTGGAAAATATCATGGTGGAACAGGCATATTGGCTCTATTTCTGTATCTGGTATGACAATGGGTCGGATAACTTCCTCTCTGGTACAAATAATAATGATCCAGAAACGTTGAAAGAAATGTATCAGAGTGATTTCTGTATCACGTTGAGCGAACTGCCGGATTGGAAGAACTACGAGGGTACTGATCCAACAGAACCGACCGATCCGTCTACACCGCCTGTTATCCTTGGCGATATGGACAGCAATGGCATGCTCAATGTTGTGGATGCGGTGCTGATGAGACGGTATTTGCTGACGAGTGTTACCTCTCTCTATGATGTAGTGCTGTATGAAGAGGCTTGGGACTGGAATGAGGACGGCAAGTTCTCTTTGTTGGATTTGATTGGTCTGACAAAATTCTTACTGCGGAAGAGCTAAATCAGAAAAATAAAAAGATGACACAATGGATGTGAAATGAAAAAAGATGGGACGCACTTTTGAATGAAGTGTGTCCCATTTGTTTTTTGCTGTTATAGATTGTATGACTATCCGAGATATCAGAAAACGGATATAGAATGTTTATAAATGTAGGGTAAAAGCTGAAATAAAATTGTGTTACAATCGCATTGAAGGATGAAAACGATATAGATGGAAATGGCTTATTTGATGATATAGGAGTGAAAAGACGCTTTGATAATTGATTTTGTAAATTATACGCTCTATGATCCCGGTGCGGAAGCATCTATCTTATTTCGTTTGCATGAATGTGGTCTGCGTGTTCCACGGTTTTTTTGTGTGCCGGAACAATATGAACCGGAGGAGATGGATGCTTATTTTGCAATGCATTTTCAGGATGTTCTGCAATTTCATGTTCGAATGACAGCCACAATTAAAAGCGGTAAAACGGATAAAATTGGAAGAATGCCTACACCAGAAATCACTTTGCCAGTTTATACCAATATCAAAAAATATGCCCTTTATCGTTATGTGGAACGAATCTGGCAAGAACGGGAAACATATCGGCAGCAAATTATAAAGGCAGAGTCAGTCGCACCAGAACAGATTAGTTTTCATATTATCGTACAGGAAATCAAGGAGTTTACAGAGTTTGGCGTCATTGATGGAAACAGTGCAGACGGCATTTTAAATGAGACACGCATTCAAATGGGATGTGGATGGAATGCCGATTTGGTCTGGCAAAATACTCCTACGATGCAAATTTGCTATCATGATACGGATCATATTCTGTACTATAATTTGCCAAATGGACAAAAACCGTTGGAACGTTGCTTGTTGTGGCAAATGGAACAGGCTGCACAAATTGTAAAATCGCAATTTGGAATGCAGCTGCAAGTTTCTGTTTTTGTAGAATCAGAGACACAGCATCTTTTTGCGATTACAGTAAGACGTACCATGAAGTCACCACATGAAGGGATTTTATTTGACAGCCGCAGTGTGCTGAGCACACTTTATCCGACAACACTTACCCCGCTGATGGCAAGTTATATGCAGAATATGTATAACCATGTTATTCATAGCTTTTTTAAGAGAACGCTGCATTTATTTGAAGGTTCATATGAAGTAGCAGAGGAGACAACAGAAGACATTGTAATTTATATCAATGGTAGAATTTATTTTTGTGTGGAGCATTGGAATGAGCTGCTACACTATTTTCCCACTTTTCATAAGCAGCAAAGTTTTAAAAATATCTATGCAGTGCTGCAT
>DYCW01000146.1 GCA_019417865.1 Ruminococcus sp.
CTGCGAAAATCAGTGTGTATACTGCGGTTTTAACTGTAAAAACCAAATTCACCGCAGCCGATTGGTCGCAGAGGAAATTGAAAAAGAAATGCAGGCGATTGCGAAAACCGATATGCGAGAAGTCTTGTTGCTGACTGGAGAGAGTCGTTCTGCTTCTGATGTAAAGTATATCGGAGAAGCGGTTCAAATTGCAAAAAAATACTTCCCGACTATTGGTCTGGAAGTATACCCCATGAATGTGGAGGAATATCAGTATCTCAATCAGTGTGGTGCAGATTTTGTTACGGTTTTTCAGGAAACCTATCATCTGGATTGTTATGAAAAAATGCATCAAGCAGGTGCAAAACGCTGCATGCCATATCGTTTCTATGCACAGGAACGTGCTGTATTGGGGGGGATGCGTGGTGTTGGTTTTGGCGTATTGCTGGGTTTGAGCAACTTCCGAAGTGATATGTTTGCTGCTGGTTATCATGCATTTTTGCTGCAAAAACAATATCCGCATGCAGAAATTGCAATGTCCTTTCCACGGTTGCGTCCTTATAAGAATCATGAAAAGACAGCACAAAATGATGTTCATGAAACGCAGCTGCTGCAAATGATGCTGGCATTGCGGATTTTCCTACCATTTGCAAGCATTACCATTTCCACCAGAGAGCGTGCCGGATTTCGTGACAATGTGCTGCCACTTTGTGCAACGAAAATTTCCGCTGGTGTCAATGTCGGAATCGGCGGACATACGGAAGAAGAACAAAAGGGTGATGCACAGTTTGAAATTTCTGACAGCCGCAGCTTATCAGAGATTCACAATGCCATCTTAGAACAGGGAATGCAGCCGGTTTATACCGACTATATCAACACAAATCTGTTATGATTTTCTGCGTGACAAATCAGGCACTCTGCAAAGTAGATTTCTTACAGCAACTGCGGAGCATTGCGAGGGCAAAACCAGATGCCATTATACTGCGGGAAAAAATGCTTTCAGAAGAAGTTTATGGACAGCTTGCACAACAGGTATTAGAAATCTGTAAAGCCAATCAGGTGCAGTTGATTTGCAATACCTTTATCCGAGTAGCGGAACAGCTTGCAATTCCTGTGCAGATTTCGTTTTCCAGTCTTTCTCAAACTGGCACATTATCTGTACCATTTGGTGTTTCCGTGCACAGTTTAGAAGAAGCGATACAGGCAGAGCAAGCGGGAGCGGTCTATTTAATTGCCGGACATATTTTTGAAACATCCTGCAAACCAAACTTGCCGCCGAGGGGACTGCTGTTTTTACGAGAGATTTGCCAAACAGTTACCATTCCGGTATTTGGAATTGGCGGCATTCATGTACAGAATGCAGCTTCTGTGCTGCAAACTGGAGCAGCAGGGGTTTGTGTTATGTCAGATTTTATGCAGGCAAATGCACCAGAATCCCTCATACAAAAATTGCGGCAAATGGATTGAAATCAGTCAATAAAAAATCCGATGGAGTGAAAAAAAGAAAGTGTTTCTCACGTTTGCCTTTATATACTATGTCGTAAAAAATATGTAGACGGTTTTGTATGTGCCGGTTACTGTGAAAATCAATAAATACGTAAAATGTATGATATGAGAGATTGGGTGTATTACGATGGTACAAAAAATCGATTCCAATGAACTACCTGATTTCGACCTTATAGAAATATCCCCAGCTTTGCTGGGGATGTTTCTTTCTGTGATGACTTTATTGAAATGAAGGCGGAAATACGGATTCTTGCTTCACTGGTTTTTCATAAATGCGAACAGGTGCGTGGTCAAGAAAACTGGTTTGCTGTCGTATCGGAAATGTTCTTGCTTGTGGCACATAAATTTTTACTTCTGTATCTTTTGGTTTCAGCTGCTTCTGTGTCCCTTCCATGATGGCTTCCTCCTTAGAGATAGGGCTTTAAATGGTTGAGGTATGCCTCTTCCTGCTGTATCATTTCTTTTCCCTGTTGTCGAATAGATGCAGCGATATCCGTGTGTCGGTTTAACAACCGAGATAACTGAATCAATCCCATATTTGTTCCCTCTATCATTAGTTTTGCAATCCGGCTGCTATTTGTATTACCGAGGCAACGCATACGGATGCTGGCACTGCTGCAAAATTTAGCAAGTGTTCCCTGCTCTTGCGGATACAGATAGGATGCTTTCATTTGTTGTCTGATTTTTTGCTGCTGATTTTCGTAATATTCTAATTGCGTACAAAGCTCTTTTCGAAGTTCGGGATCTTCTGTGTGCTCCAGTACACAGAAAATTGCGTCTTTTCCGACTGCAGCATTTTTATAAAAACCGTTTAAAACATATTTTTCTTGTTGTTCCATTTCAGTTTCCTCCTGTTATAATCAGTTTGCAACGTTAGTATGTGTACAATACAGCAGATTATACATTCAGGAAAATTCTATTACTTATTTTTAATTTAATAATTTTTCTTGTACAAATTTAGTTTCATGTTGACAGAGAAAAAGATAACTGATATAATAAAAACGAAAGAAAGGAGGGGATTTTTGTCATGTTGCATGGGAAAACAGACATCAAATTCATGGCATGACGAATGGGTGCAGCAGCTGATTTTAACAGGGGTATAGAAAGCAGATTGCTGCAATATGAAAGAAATGGAAAGGACAGAAGGGAAAATATGAGATATAGCAGGTATCGTAGTCTGTTTTATGCGATGTCTGCTTTTTATGAAAAAGGAGAGGTTTTTATTTTCTGATTCGTTTTTAAAATTGAATAGAACAGACTGAAAATAAATATATTGTATATTTTCCTGATTGTCTAAGAAAGGAACGTATACGTTATGTTGAAAGATAATTTCAAAGAGATTTTTTCTAAAGATGACACACCATTTAGAAAGGCTGTTCCATTCTCATCAGAGGTTACTTTTACAAAGCCAAATGTGACAATGCAAGAAGAAAAGAGAATGAAAGCGTCGGATCTGTCGAAATCGACAGAAGTCTCTGAAGAGCTGACAATACCTGTTACAATTAAAAAAATGGCAGGATGGATGGTTCGATTTCTTGCATTGATTCTATGTACTTATTTTTTAGAAACACCAGTCTTTGCTGAAAGCGTAGAATTTTTTGACAGAGAGCAGGACATCATTGCTCTATACGGTGCTGCAGAATACAGTGATGAAGATTCGGAATCAACATCGTCAAGTTTGTATTCCCAGACACCGATCGTTTCATTTCAAGTCAGCAATTTGTCTCCACAGACAGAAACGGATCTGGATTATACCGACTGGTGGTACAGCAAATGGGATGATTGTCACTATATCTTTCTTCCAGCAACTGCGGACAGAAGGAAACTCATCATCACATATGAAACGGAAAGTGAGCCATTATATTTCAATGGAAAACCCGTGGTTTCCGGACAAATGACGGATCTGTTGTGTAAAGCAGATGAGTTTGAAGTTACTGTCGGAGAGGTTGACTGCGGTAAATTAAAGGTGATGCAATCCAATATTGGCTGCATTTATCTTACAACAGCAAGTGGAGGATTGGACGCATTGGATGCCAATAAAGGTTTGGTGGAAACTGGATCAGTGTTAATGTTGAATGCGAATGGCGGTACAGAGTATGATGGTTCTATTGAGAAAATTACTGGACGTGGCAATTCTTCATGGGATTATAGCTTAAAAAAGCCATATAACATCAAGCTTCCTAAAAAAGAAAATCTCTATGGAATGGGCAAAGCAAAAAAATGGGCACTGATTGGAAATTATCTTGATCATTCCATGCTTCGCAATCAGATTTCATTGGAAATAAGCAGAGCCGCTGGTATGGAATATGTAATGGATTCTGTTTTTGTTGATCTTTATGCAGACGGTTCCTATCGTGGCACCTATCAACTCAGTGAGCGTGTACAAATACAGAAAAATCGTGTAAACATCTGTGATCTTGAGGAAGAAACAGAAGAATTGAATGAAAATGATCTTGATACATATAACCGTATTGTTGTTGGTGCATCGAGTGTGGATGAATATATGGAAAATAGTTATAAGTATTATGATATTCCAAATAATCCTGATGATATAACGGGTGGATATCTGCTTCAGTTCCAGCTTTGGAATCGGTATGGTTCAAAAGCACAGAGTGGTTTTGTTACATCGAGAGGACAAGCAATTGAAATGGATGGTCCTGAATATGCCTCACAGGAACAGGTGCTTTACATTCGTAATTTCGTTCAGGAAATGGAGGATGCAATTTATTCTGATACGGGATATAACGAAAAAGGAAAGCATTACAGCGAATATATAGATGTGGATTCGTTGATAACAGCATATCTGGTTCAGGAAATTTCCATGAATATTGATGCTACGTCAACCAGTTTTTACCTATGGAAAGATTCAGATTTAACAGGCGATGGCAAATTACATTGTGGTCCTGCGTGGGATTTTGATCTCAGTTATAATAACTTTCCGACAAGTAGAAAAAATTCTGATGGAAATATTGGTTTTTCATGGGATACAAATAATCTATTTGTAACTTATTTTCCAATAAGCGGTTATGGTGAAAGTGGTCGTCCGACTCATGGTATTAGTTGGATTGGTCAGCTTTATAAAGATGAGGAGATTGTAAAGCGTGTTTCTCAAATATATTTTGAGCGTTTTGATTCATATTTAGCTGATTTAACAGATTCCGAACAGGATGGTGGTGCACTTATTACAAATATGGCAGAAGAAATACTCCCTTCTGCCGAGATGAATAATGCCAGATGGCATATGTACGGCGGACGAGAATACTGCGTATTTGGTTCATCAAGCGGAGATGATTTCATGGGCTCTGTAGAACTTGTTCGCAGCTTTATAGAAAAGAGAAGAGCATGGCTAAGGGAATTGTGGATGCCGTTGGCAGTAAAAGGTGATGTGAATGCTGATGGGACATTTAATGTAGCAGACGTTGTAGCGATGCAGAAGTGGCTGTTGCGTACCGGTGATCTTACCTGCTGGCAGCTAGGAGATCTCTGTGAGGATGGTGTGATTAACATATTGGATCTGTGTGCTATGAAAAAAGAACTTCTTATTTTGAGGTAATTTTTATACAGTCAGCACGACAATTAATCTTTAAACTATGGAACTAACGAATTATGGTCAAGCTGATTCGGCTTGACGGAAGGGACAGAGGGATAGAAACTAAGCTAGGTTGTTC
>DYCW01000147.1 GCA_019417865.1 Ruminococcus sp.
GTGCACTACTTCTGTTAAATGGTTTAATGATCATTTATATTACCAATTCCAGAAAAAATCCAAGCTATAAAATTTCCTGGCTGGTGGTGATTGCTGTATTGCCGATTTTCGGCGGTTTGACCTACCTTTTTCTGAAAACCAGAAAAGATACTCGTAACTTTTTCCGCAATTATGAAGAACAGATGAAAAAAACACGTTCTTTATTGCCACAAGATCCCGATGCAGCACAACATCTGCTATCAGACAGCCAACAGTTCTATAACCTTTCCACTTACCTGCAACGCACAGGCTTTCCGGTTTATGAACACACCAATGTTACGTATTTCCCACTCGGAGAAGACCAGTTTGCAGAGATGAAAAATCGTCTCCGGCAGGCAAAACGCTTTATCTTCATTGAATATTTTATCATTGCACCGGGAAAAATGTGGAACGAATTTCTGGAAATCCTGATTGATCGTGCCTGTGCCGGCGTGGAAATCCGACTGATGTACGATGGCATTGGAACAAAATTTTTCTCAACGGATGATTTTATTGAAATTGCAAAAAGGCATCATATTCAGTGTAAGGTTTTCAATCCATTCCGCCCACTTCTCTCCTCAGCACAGAATAACCGTGACCATCGGAAAATTCTTGTAATTGATGGCAACATTGCCTTTAACGGCGGAACGAACCTTGCAGATGAATATATCAATGAAAAAGTTCGTTTCGGACATTGGAAAGACACTGCTATCATGTTAGAAGGGGCGGCTGTCTGGAGCTACACTATGATGTTTTTACAGCTTTGGAATATGCATCAGCCCAACAAAAAAGAAGCCTACTCGCAATATCGTCCGACAAAACTGCCCAAACAAACCAACGGCGGTTTTATTCAGCCATTCGGTGACAGTCCCACCGCCGGGGACTTAAAAGGTGTTATGGTTTATCTGGATTTGATTTCCAATGCCAAACGCTATGTCTATATTGAAACGCCCTACCTAATTCCTGACCATGACCTGCTCACTGCCCTCAAGCTGGCAGCTGAAAAAGGTGTAGATGTGCGAATTATTACACCACATATTCCAGATAAATGGTATGTTTATCAGATTGCGTGGAATTACTATCAGGAGCTGTTAGAGGCTGGCGTAAAAATTTTTGAATATACCCCCGGTTTTATTCATGCAAAATGCTTTTTGGTAGATGATGAACTGGCTGTTCTGGGAACCATCAATCTGGACTATCGCAGCCTGTATCTGCACTTTGAATGTGCCTCGCTGATCTATCACTGCGATATCATTCAAACTATGCTGGCAGATTTCCTGAAAACACAGCAACAATCACAGCCCATTACACTGGAAGACTGTAAAAACCGAAAATGGTATCAAAAATGCAACAGCTATGTACTGGGACTATTCGCCCCATTGCTATAACTATTAACAATTATAAAAGGAGGATTGCAATATGGAAGAACAGTGCAATCATCAGTGTGAATCCTGCGGCAGCAACGGCAATTGCAGCACACAGGATGCAGAACACGAAAAAAGAGTAAAAGAAAATACCAGCGGTGTAAAAAATGTCATTGCGGTGGTCGGCGGTAAGGGCGGTGTTGGAAAATCGCTCGTCACCAGCCTGCTCGCCATTCAGACCCAGCGGCTCGGTTATCATGCTGCCATTCTGGACGCAGACATTACTGGTCCATCCATTCCAAAAATCTTTGGTATTTCCAAACCAGCTGAAGCAGTTGAAAATTCTCTTCTGCCGAATGTCACGGAAAGCGGCTTAAAAATCATGTCTATGAATCTGCTCCTGCCAAATGCAACCGATCCAGTCCTCTGGAGAGGTCCGGTTATTTCCGGCGTTGTCAAGCAGTTCTGGGAGGATGTCCGCTGGGGTGATGTGGACTTTTTGTTTGTAGATATGCCGCCGGGAACCGGTGATGTACCGTTGACAGTCTTTCAGTCGCTGCCAATTAACGGTATTCTGATTGTCTCTACGCCACAGTCACTAGTTTCCATGATTGTGGACAAGGCAATGAATATGGCACAGATGATGAATGTACCTGTGCTCGGTATGGTGGAAAATATGCGGTTTCTCCGCTGTCCAGACTGCGGCAAGGAAATTCCGCTGTTCGGAAAGGATGACCATGTGGACAGCCATGCCGTTCCGGTACTGGAACGCATTCCACTGGATCCAAGTGTTGCAGCTGCCTGTGATGCTGGCGAACTGGAAAACGCAGAGATTGACTATTTGGCAAAAACAGCAGTCATGTTGACTGAATCTTTTGGTAAAAAGCAATAACTTCTGTGTGCATCATGTGAATATCTGATGGATTTTCAAAAAAACAGACAAAAACAAAGTCAAATTGATTTGAAATTTGTAGCAGATTTTCCGTTGACAAACGGATGAAAATTCGCTATAATAATAACAGAAACAGCAAAGGTGCTGGATAGGATAATTTCCCTATCCAGCACCTTTTTTGTTTTATCATCATCTTGTGTTTCGGCAAAAGAAGGGGCCGCTTTTTCGAAACAAATTTACAGCATGGAAGGATGAGTCAGAATGGACGAAACAAAATTATTAGATTTCATTGACAACGAATTATTTGGCGTTTGGTTCTTGATCGGTGCAGCACTGGTCTTCTTTATGCAGTGCGGCTTTGCAATGGTGGAAACAGGCTTCACCAGAGCAAAAAATGCTGGTAATATTATTATGAAAAACCTGATGGACTTCTGTATTGGTACAGTTGTCTTCATTCTCATTGGTTTCAGCCTGCTGCTCGGGGAAGACTGGATCGGCTTAATTGGAAAACCGGGATTTGATATTTTCTCTGACTATGCAAATTTTAACTGGTCAGGATTTGTATTCAATCTGGTCTTCTGTGCAACAGCTGCCACCATTGTTTCCGGTGCGATGGCAGAACGTACTAAGTTTATTTCCTATTGCATTTATTCTGCCGTTATCTCTGCTATCATTTATCCAGTAGAAGCACACTGGGTATGGGGCGGCGGCTGGTTGTCCACACTGAGCACACCGTTCCATGACTTTGCCGGTTCTGGTGCGATTCACTATGTCGGCGGTGTCTGTGCCCTGATAGGTGCTGCAATCCTTGGCCCTCGGATTGGCAAATTCACAAAGGGAGAGGATGGAAAGATCAAAGTCAATGCGATTCCAGGTCACTCATTGACAATTGGTGCATTGGGCTGCTTTATTCTCTGGTTTGGATGGTACGGCTTTAACGGGGCAGCCGCTACTTCTCTTTCTCAGCTCGGTTCCATTTTCGTTACAACTACCATTGCTCCAGCAGTTGCAACATTTTCCTGCATGATTTTCACATGGATTAAATATGGTAAACCCGATGTTTCCATGTGTTTGAATGCTTCTCTTGCTGGTCTGGTTGGTATCACTGCCGGCTGTGACGTATTGGATGCATTTGGTGCCATTATTGTTGGTCTTGTTTCTGGTTTACTGGTTTGCTTTGGCGTATGGCTGCTGGATCATGTGCTGCACGTTGATGACCCAGTTGGTGCCGTTGCTGTTCACGCTTTAAATGGTATCTGGGGTATTATTGCAGTTGGTTTGCTGGCAACACCAGATGCACCACTTTCTGAATGCACGGGTCTGTTCTATGGCGGCGGTCTCAGTCTGCTGGGTTCACAACTGCTTGGTCTGCTGGCAATCGGTGCTTGGACGGCAATCATGATTACGATTACCTTCCTGATTATCAAGCATACCATTGGCTTGCGTGCTTCTGCAGAAGAAGAAGTAATTGGCTTGGACGCAACCGAACACAACCTGCCTTCTGCTTATGCAGATTTTATGCCATCTGCTGCAACCATTTCCATGGACACAGAGAATGCTTCTGTTGCTGGTGTTGACCTGCCAGAACCACAGCTGATTGTAAAGCCTGCAAATGGTGCAACTGCAAAGATGTCCAAGATTGTCGTCATCTGCAAACAGGAAAAACTGGCAGTGTTGCAAGCTGCCCTCAACAAAATTGGTGTCAATGGCATGACAGTTACACAGGTACAGGGCTATGGTGCACAGAAGGGCAACGCACAGTATTATCGTGGTATTCGAGTTGACGGACCAAAGCTGCTGCCAAAGGTAAAGATTGAAATTGTGGTTACCAGCATACCGGTAGATACCATTTTGAATGTCTGCAAGAAAGTACTCTATACTGGTCAGATTGGTGATGGCAAGATTTTTGTTTATGATGTAGAAGAAGTGGTAAAGGTTCGTACTGGTGAAACGGGTTATGACGCTTTACAGGGAGACGATTGATTCCCACTTCCTATCTAAAAACAGGGTGCAGCAAAGCAAGCTGCCCCTGTTTTTCTTTTCTTTTTCTCTCTTTTCTCTTTTATATTTTTACTTTTTACCTCATTTTCTTTGCTTTCTTAAAAAAATAAAAAAGCAGTTGACAAACCTGCTCGTCTATGCTATAATAATAAAGCTGATTCTGATGGGAAGCAAGCAAAACAGTTCACATCAGGAGAGGTGTCCGAGTGGTTTAAGGAGCTGGTCTTGAAAACCAGTGATTCCGCAAGGAACCGTGGGTTCGAATCCCACCCTCTCCGCCATTCTATTTTTATCATGTTATGCGTTCACACTTGCAGAAATACCCAAGTGGTGAAGGGGCTCCCCTGCTAAGGGAGTAGGTCGGGAAACCGGCGCGAGGGTTCAAATCCCTCTTTCTGCGCCAA
>DYCW01000148.1 GCA_019417865.1 Ruminococcus sp.
CCTTTGATCAGATTTTGTATCATATCTTACAGCCAGTTTTCAGTTGGGCGGTGTGCAGAAAAATCCGAATTTGACGGATCTGACACATACAGTGCAATATCCTATTTTACAAGTTACCAAAAACCGCTGTATAGAAAATATACATGCGGCAATTATTATATTGAGAATCAATCATGAAATTGACCTGTGTAAAAGTAAAAAAAGCCTGCCTGCTCGTGCAGAACCTTCCACATTCATCAGCTGCACAGCCGCATTCCCATAAAAAAACGGAAGCTGTTGTTGGCAGCAACCGCAACCGGGATGTAATATACAGCTCTTTTATTCTACACTGTTTACAGGAAAATGTCAAGGGATTCCCAAAACTTTTCAGATTCTTTTTTCAAATACAGGAACATATGGCGAAAAGGAAAGTATGGTCTGAAAATCGAAAAGTAGGGGCAAGAGATGCAATGTGTTGGGAAATGCGGTTTTCCTTTTTATTTGTTTTCAAAATATATTATGAAGGAAATGAAAAATAGGGAAAACGGTGTGGTTTCTCAACGATTTTGCCAATAGAAACAGGTGAAATTTGTGCAAAATGTTCCGTTTGGCTGCTTTTTTTCAAATGGAATTGACAACGCATTGGAGAATGTGGTAAAATAAAAATACATGTACCGGTGTGGTTTGTGCGAATGTTTGATTTACCGGCTTTGCTGGATAACGAAAAAAGGAGGAAAACCTTCATGGCACGTCATAATGATCGGGGCAACATTCTTTGGACAGACAAGAAGCGTACACTCTTCGGACTGCC
Organism: Ruminococcus sp.; assembly: GCA_019417865.1. Lineage (GTDB taxonomy): Bacteria > Bacillota > Clostridia > Oscillospirales > Ruminococcaceae > Ruminococcus_C. Next base: position 791 of record DYCW01000148.1, read on the forward strand.
GCTTTCTTTTACACGCTATTATCTGACGGATCATCAGTTGATTACAAGAACCGGTTTCTTCTCCATTCAAGAGGATGAAATTGAATTGTACCGTATCACAGACAAGCGGATTCAGCAGCCGCTGTCACAGCGGATTTTTGGCTGTGGAACGGTTATCATTCTCAGTCGGGATGAAGACACGCCAGAAAAACATTTGGTTTCCATCCGGCATCCGCAGCAGGTTTCCAAGCTGATCGGTGCCTGCGTACGGGAACAACAGGAGCGGCTGCGAATTGCCGGCAGAGATATGATTGGTGCGGCGTTTGTAAATGGCGGCTATGATGAACCGGAGGACGATGACGATTTGCTGTAATGCGGAATGTGCATTTGCCGAAAGAGCAGGGGCGTTTCTGTTGCAGCAGCGTATGTGGCGGCTGATTGTGTTCTGTTAGCAGACAGTCGGCAGCAGGGGCGAATAGAGAGATAAAGGAGATCCTGAACATGCTTTCATTTATTACAGAAAAGCTGACAGCATGGGAAAAGCTGAAAGCGGAAACCCGTCCGATTTTCATTTACGGAATGGGTGACGGTGCAGAAAAAATCATGCGGGTTTTTCAGGAAAAGGGGATACCGTTTGCCGGTATCTTTGCAAGCGATGATTTTGTAAGAGGCCATTCTTTTGCAGGCCACAAAGTACGGAAGCTTTCCGAGATTGAAGAACAGGTGGACGATTTTGTAATCGTGCTGGCATTTGCTGCCGGTTATCAGTCGTTGGTGGACAAGATTGTAGACATTAGCAACCGGCACACGCTGCTGGTGCCGGATGTGCCGGTTGCGGGCGGCGGACTGTTTACCTATGATTACTGTCTGGAACACGCTGAGGAGATTGAGACAGTTTATAACTTACTGGCAGATGATTACTCCCGAAGCGTTTACGCCAGCATTCTGAATTTCAAAATCAGCGGGGAGATTCATTATTTGATGGATGTTACGACACCAAAGCCTGAGATTTACCGAAAGCTGATGCATCTCACGCCAAATGAAATCTATGTGGATTTGGGTGCTTATAACGGGGATACCATCCGGGAAGTATTGCAATTCACAAGAGGAAAATATATTCGGATTTATGCGATGGAACCGGATCGGAAAAACTTTAAAAAGCTGCTTAAGAGCGTAGACGGTATGCATCACGTATACCCATTTCATGCGGCAGC
>DYCW01000149.1 GCA_019417865.1 Ruminococcus sp.
GAGCGCCACCTTGCCAAGGTGGAGGTAGCGAGTTCGAGCCTCGTAATCCGCTCCATTGCATTGTATTATCTCTTCCATTAGAAAGACTGTTGGTTTCCCCAACGGTCTTTCTTTTTTCTTTCTTGTTCGCCTATTGTGTCCTGCTATTCGTCACTGCAACTCCTCAGCAGCAATTTGGAAAACCTTGTTGCACCGAAAAAATTTTTTCGCTTGCCGTTCGGCGGGTTTTGCTTGTTTCAAAAAAAGAAGCCCTGTGATGGGCTTCTCTCTTTTATATTAACACTGCTTGAGAAACATTTCATGAATCCGCATATCGGCATCCAATTCCGGATGAAAGGCAACCGCTGTTTGCTGTTTCCAACGAACTGCTACAATCCGTTCTTCTACCGTTGCCAGCACTTCTACGCCGTCTTCCACAGATGCAATATACGGTGCACGAATAAAGGTCATCGGAATATCGCCCAATCCGGCAAATGGTGCAACCGTATGAAAACTGCCAAGCTGCCGACCGTAGGCATTCCGCTGTACTGTGATAGGCAACGTGCAGAAGCACCGTCTGGTGTCGTTTGCGACATCCTTCGCCAGCAGAATCAGTCCGGCACAGGTTGCCAGAACTGGCAGACCTGCTTCGATTTGGCTGTGCAGCGTCTCGAACATGTCCAGTTCTTTCAGTAGCTTTCCCTGTACGGTACTCTCACCGCCTGGCAGAATCAAACCGTCATAACTTTGCAGTAAATCGGATTTCTGCCGCAGTTCGATCGGTTCTGCCCCTAATTCCTGCACCCGTTTTGCATGTTCTGCAAACGCACCTTGCACCGCAAGGATTGCAATTTTCATGGCTTACTTTCCTCTCTCTGCCATCAGCAGAGCAATTTCCTGTTCATTGATGCCGACCATTGCTTCGCCCAGGTCTTCAGACAATTCTGCCAGCATTGCAGCATCATTGTAGTTGGTGACTGCCTTGACGATGGCAGAGGCACGCTTTTCTGGATTACCAGACTTGAAGATACCAGAGCCAACGAAAACGCCTTCTGCACCCAACTGCATCATCAGAGCAGCATCTGCTGGCGTTGCTACACCACCGGCTGCAAAGTTGACAACTGGAAGCCGTCCGTTTTCGTGTACATAGCAAACCAGATCATATGGTACTTGCAGCTGCTTGGCAGCCTCATAGAGTTCATCTGTCCGCATAGAGGTCAGCCGTGCAATTTCCTTGTTCATCATCCGCATATGGCGGACAGCCTGTACAATGTCACCAGTACCTGGTTCGCCCTTTGTCCGGATCATGGTTGCACCTTCTGCGATTCTCCGCAGGGCTTCCCCGAGATCCTTTGCACCGCAGACAAACGGTACCTTGAAGGCAGTCTTGTCAATGTGGTGTACGTCATCTGCCGGTGAGAGCACTTCGCTTTCGTCAATATAGTCAATTTCAATTGCCTGCAAAATCTGTGCTTCTGCGAAATGACCAATTCGGCACTTTGCCATAACCGGAATGCTGACAGCATTCTGAATGCCCTTGATCATCTTCGGGTCGCTCATACGGGAAACCCCGCCAGCAGCACGGATGTCAGCCGGAATGCGTTCCAGTGCCATAACAGCACAGGCACCGGCAGCTTCTGCAATTTTTGCCTGTTCCGGTGTGGTGACATCCATGATGACACCGCCCTTGAGCATTTGAGCGAGTTCTCGATTCAGTTTTACTTGTGTTTGATTTTCCATCATGAAGAATCTCCTTTATCATAAAATTTAGGGTAATCAAAGAATTGAAAGAGGGTTCTCCGCCGAATGGCGAAATAAAAAGGGTTTCGGTGCAGCAGTTTTTCAAAAATGCTGCCGAGGTGTGGGTGGGCAGCGTAGCGTTTTCACCGGCGGAGATTAGAACGTTCTATTTAGAAGATGTGCGTGAATGGCTTCTTAGGAAAACCTTTTCTGAATTGTCCGGCAGAATCGCTTTGCTCTCTGCCTGTGTCCGCTGTCCGCCCTGTTTTTGCGTTCAGACCTGCAGTCGGTTTCTTCTAAATTTTTCTGCTGCGTATCATTTTGTTATTTCAGAGGGCGGACAGCGGAAAGTGGTTCCTTATCCGGCAACGTGTCCAAACTCGTTTACTTTGCAGGGGAACAGCTTGTTCCCCTGCACCTCTCCGCCAAGCTGAATCAGCTTGACCATAGTTCGCTGTTCGGCGAATTACACTTGTTCTGTTGACGACTCCGAAAAAATTTGCTATACTCTTAGTATACCGCAATCTGACCTGATGTAAATACTCAATTCAAACCATTTCAGTCAGGTCAGTTTGCAAAGGAGATGTGCACATGCTTACCTATTCCTTTACCGATATCGGGTCAGAATCCCTTTATCAGCACCTCTATCAATGCATTAAAAACGACGTAATTTCAGGCATTTTGTCGCCTGGTACAAAAATGCCGTCCAAGCGTACATTTGCACTGCATCTGGGGATTAGTGTCATGACAGTGGAAAGTGCATACGGTCAGTTGGTGGCAGAAGGGTATCTCTATTCCTTGCCCAGGAAGGGTTTCTTTGTGGCTGATATCCGCCAGCAGAAACCCGTTTCCAAGCCGGATGTACAACTGTTTGTACCCAAGGTGGCTCCCGTTTGGTTTGCCGATTTTGTCAGCAATCATACGGAACCGGATAACTTTCCCTTTTCTGTCTGGAACAGCTTGATGCGAAAGTGTATGACACAGCACCAGCAGGACTTGATGCAGAATGCCCCTGCCGGGGGTGTTGCAGAGCTGCGGCAGGCAATTGCGGATCATTTGCAGGCGTTCCGTGGGATACATGTTGCACCGGAACAGATCATCATTGGTGCGGGTACCGATGTTCTCTATGGCTTACTGATTCAGCTGCTGGGCTATGATTGTCATTATGCCGCAGAAGATCCCGGCTACGCAAAAATTGCAAACATTTACCGCAGTCATCGTGTTGCATTTACGGCAGTACCGATTGATCAGCAGGGTATTTCTGTGGCGGATTTGCAGGAATGCGGTGCAGACGTGGTGCACTGTTCTCCCTCTCACCACTATCCAACTGGAATTGTGATGCCGGTGAGCCGTCGGTATACACTGTTGGGATGGGCAACGGAACGGGAAAACCGTTATATCATTGAGGATGATTTTGATTCTGAATTTCGTATGACCGGAAAACCGCTGCCTACCTTGCAGAGCATGGATGCAACAGGCAAGGTAATCTATATGAATACGTTTACGAAAAGTCTTTCTTCTACGATCCGGATTGGCTATATGGTGCTGCCGCCGCCCTTGGCAGTGCGGTTTTATGAAAAACTGGGGTTTTATGCCTGTACCGTCTCGGTTTTTGAACAGCTGGTATTGGCACACTTTATTGCAGAGGGTTACTTTGAAACCCACATCAACCGAATGCGGAATCGATACCGGCAAAAACGGGACAAGTTGATTACCAGTCTGCGTGCTGTCATGTCAGAGGAGATCGCCGAAATTGCGGAGGAGGAGGCAGGACTGCATTTTCTGCTGCGGGTAAAGACTTGTGTCAGTGATGCAGAGCTGGTGCAGCGTGCAGAACGGCAGGGACTGCGTGTGGCATGTTTGTCCTCGTATTATGCACAGAAAGAGCGAGCGGATGCCCATACACTGGTGCTGAACTATTCAAGTGTACCGGAAGGGGTGATGGAGGAGGCTGCGGAGCGGCTGCGGCAGGTCATAGACGACGGACTGCATTCATTTTCATAATGTTGCAATGATATATACAAAGTTTAAAAGGCGTTCCGATTGCTGAACCGTTCTCGCAGCAATCGGAACGCCTTTTTTATGGATTCGGTTTCGGATGTGGTTTTTTCACATCGGTTCGCTCCATGATGTAATCAACTGGCACATGGTAGTAATTTGCCAGTGCACATAGGACCTTGGTAGGGATGTCTCGTTGACCGGTTTCATATTTGGAGTATCCTGCCTGGGAGATTTCTAAATACTGTGCAATTTGCTTTTGTGTCAAACCAGCGTCTGTGCGTAAGGCACGAATTCTTTGATACGTTTTGTGCATTTTTACCACCTATTCTGTTTTTATTCCTATCACCTACAATTCTATTTTAGTGGATTTTACGCTAAAAGTCAATAGCGGATAATCCGCTAACGTATAATATAACTGGTGATGTAAAATGTACAAAAGAATTCGAGATTTGCGGGAAGACAAAGATATGACACAAACGCAAATCGCAAAAATACTACATTGCAGTCAAAGAGTTTATAGCGATTATGAAAGAGGCATTCTGGATATTCCCACAGAAATTTTAATCCGTCTTGCTGATTTTCATCAAGTGTCCATTGATTATTTGTTAGAACGCACGGATGAAAAAGAATGAGGAACACTTTTTCAGTAAAAAGAAGCGAGGGAACAGAAACGGAATCCTATTTTGCAAACCAAAATAAAAAAACAGGGAAGCGAACAAAATACTTCCCTGTTTTTTCATACTATTTTGATATCATATTATGTATATATTAGATTTACAATTTATCAGCTTTTTCTTCTTCCGGGACACAAACTTCTGCCTTAATCTTTGCAATCCAGTTTTCTTCAATCAGCAGTACCGTAAACCGAACCTGTCCATATGTAATCACGGGTGTTTCCTCTGCGTCCGGAATGCGTCCAAGCTGTTCGACCAGAAAACCGCTCATGGTATCAAAGGTATCTCCCTCCGGCAGCGAAATCCCTAACTTTGGCAGGATGTCTTCCGGATCCGCAGAACCTTTGATGATGTAAATATGATCGGAGACCATTCGGATTTCCTGTTCTGCCTCTTCTTCGTCATATTCATCCCGGATACTGCCGACAATTTCCTCTAAGATGTCTTCCACTGTCACAATACCAGCCGTTCCGCCGTATTCGTCTACGGCAACTGCCATTTGTGCATTGTGCCGTGTCATTTCCGTCAGAACATTTTTGCACTTCGCTGTTTCCGGCACATACAGCACCTCCCGCATAAAGTGCCGGATGTTGAAATGGTCCACATTGTCTGCCCCAATCAGGGCAAGTAAATCCTTTACAATCAGGACACCGATGATATTGTCCATGTTTTCCCGGTAAACCGGCATTCTGGAATAGCTTTCATTCACCGCCAGATAGACGACATCCATGATTTTCATATTCACATCCACACCGACAATTTTCCGGCGGTGTGTCATAACATCGGAAACATCCACATCGTCAAATTCCAAAATGTTGTCAATCATTTCCTTCTGCTGGGTGGCAATCAGACCGTTTTCTGTGCCGGCATCCACGATGGAGAGAATTTCTTCTTCGGTGACCGTTTCAGAAACAGCATCCTTTCCGCAGAAAAGACGAATCAGACCGGCAATAGCAGCCTGTATCGGCTTTAGACAGCAGAGCAGAAAAGAAAATAACGTTTGATTTTTTGCCAGCCGCTTTTCCGGCTCTTTACAAGCACGCAGCGGCAATGCTGCACTGACAACAAAAATGAATAGGGAACAAAGCATTGTAATTGCCAGTAAGATAACGATATACCCTTCTATGGTGATCCAGTCCGGGATATAAGTAAGTCCGAGCGGTATAATGGCACCAGCCACCAGGCAGGGGAACAGAGCGTGAAAAAAGATTTGCTGTGCCGTTCCCATTCGTTTCAACAGTTTTGGTTTTTGCAGTAGGTTTTGCAGGGTGGGCGAAAGGGCAGGCTGAGAAGAAAGGGTCTTCCATTTTGGCCGTAGTTCTTTCATGGCTGCAATGCCAGAGGCAATCCAAATGTGCAGCAGTAAAAATAAAATGGCTGCTGCAGAAAATCCGAATATCCATAATCGGACGGTGTCCATAAACAATCCTCATCTCTTTCTTGTAGTATAGGTTATTTTGTGCTTGGATTCGTTACGCTGTGATGTTATTTTTATACGCAAAAACGCTGCCGACAGGCGGCAGCGTTCCGTTTCGGCGGGGTTTAGCGTTCTTCGCAAATCAGCTTGATCGCTGTCCGCTCTTCTCCATCAATTAAAATGTTGGCAAATGCCGGGATGCAGATCAGATCCACGCCAATCGGTGCCAGATACCCTCTTGCAATGGCAATAGCTTTGACTGCCTGGTTGGCGGCACCGGCACCAACTGCCTGCACTTCCACCATTTTCTTTTCACGGATGACACCGGCAATGGCACCGGCAACAGAGTTCGGGGATGAGTGGGATGATACTTTTAAAATCTCCATAGAAAAACGTCCTCCAGTCATAACACAATTTTCAATCCTTCATTGTTTTGCTGTTGTTTAGCGTAACGCATATTCATTATACAATAGCGGGAAGAAAAAAGCAAGCCCTTTCCTTAAAATTTGTGCATTACCTAAAAATTATACGCTCTATTTTCGTACATTTGCCACAGGATGTATCCAATTCGAGGTGGACACCGTTTCCAAAACAGGGAGTCGAAGCCTCCGTGAACCGCTGTGCAAACCGAAAGCGGAAGCGGTCGAGTGCCGGTTTGACGGCAACACCAAGGATGGAATATTCGCCGCCAGTCATGCCGACATCGGTCAAGTAACCGGTGTGGTGCTGCAGGATGGTTTCATCTGCAGTTTGTACATGGGTGTGGGTGCCAATCACAGCAGAAACCTTTCCGCTGAGAAAATAGCCCATGGCTTTCTTTTCAGCAGTTGCTTCTGCGTGAAAGTCTACGATAATATTTTTCGTTTCCAGAGTAGGAAGGAACTGTTCGATGACAGTAAACGGGTTGTCGAGGGGATCCATGTAAGCCGTTCCCATCAGGTTGATGACGGCAACCTGAAAGGGACCGTTGTCCCAGATGGTACAGCCATGTCCGGGGCAGCTCTCCGGATAGTTCAGCGGCCGCAGAACGGTTTCTTTTTCATAAATGGAAAGTGCCTCTCGCCGTTGAAAGCAGTGATTGCCAGTGGTAATGATATCCGCACCAGCGGAAAAAAGCTGTTCCATCGAGTGTTTTGTAATGCCATTGCCCTGTGCGGAATTTTCGCCGTTGACAATGGTCAGGTCAATTTGATATGTCTGCTTCAGCTGCGGGAGTTTTTCCTGTAAGAAGCAACAGCCGGCGTTGCCGACAACGTCACCGATGAGTAGTATATGCATCCTTGGTTCTCCTATTCTGTTTCCGTGCCTGTTTTTTTATGAAACAATCTGTGTGATAGGAGATTAGTATAACACAATACACTGCATTTTGTCAAGTATAATTTTGTTACATTTTGTCATTTTTTGCGATGTTGATTTTCATGCTCTTTTTTCAAAAACCTTGCACATAAAATGTCATGGCAGGCATTTTCCAATGCATCATCCAGCGGCGGCAGGACAACAGGTTTGTCTGCATGACGCTGTAAGCAGGAACAAAGAATATGGTCTGCCAGCTTTGGGTTTTTGGAAAGCAGGGGACCGTGCAGGTAGGTGGCAATCACATTTTTTTCGCAGTAGCCCTCTTCTGTCCCCTGGAACTGGTTTCCGTTTCCGAAGCGTACTTTTCCAAACGGTTTGGATACACCACTGGTCTGACCGCCGTGGTTTTCAAATCCGACAACATCCAGCGGTTCGCCGGTGATTGTGGTTTGTATGACAATATTGCCGATACAGCGTTTCTTTCGGCTGTTCGGTGCAATGGTATAGTAGTCGAACAGTCCCAGTCCGGGCAGTTCGTTGCCGTCAGCATCCCGGTAGAAGTTGCCCATCAGCTGATAGCCGCCACAGATCATCAGGAAGAATACCCCCTCCACATATGCCTTTTGTAATCCGTTTTTACAGCGAAGCAGGTCTGCGGAAAGCATCCGTTGTTCCAGATCGGCACCGCCGCCGAGGTAAATCAGGTCATAGGCAGAAAAGTCCGGTATGGGGTCGGCACGGTGATAATAGTGGCATTCACAGGGAATTTGACGCATGTTGCAGCGGTATTGCAGGACTTCCATATTGCCGCTGTCACCGTATAAATCCAGAATATCTGCATACATGTGCAGGAATTTAAGGGGTTTCATGGACAACACCTCCGTGATGTGTAATCCAACGCTGTAAGGCAGTACGGGTAGGCTGTACTGCCGTGTAGTTGGCGATGATAAATTTTTTCCCCTGTGTGGTATGCAGTTCCTGTACCGCATCCTTCAGCTCCGGCCGAACTACGATTTTATCTGGATCGTAACCGGAGCATTTGATTCGCACGGCAATATCATAGGCACGGGTGCCGGCAGTTATGACACGGGTGACACGGTGAAAGGTGCTGAAATTGATGTCCCAGATCCAGGAGACATCCAAACCGTCTGCGATATTGTCATTCAACACAAAGAGCAGCTCTTTTTCCTCATCCGTCTCGTTCATGACACGCAGCGTCATATTTGCACCGACTGGATTTTTCGCAAGGTTCAGGATCACTTCATTTGTTCCCATCTGGAAGGTTTCCATTCGACCGTTGTTTACAGTATAATGGGAGATAACCTGTGTGAGTAGATTTTGGTCGATGTGATAACACTTTGCAGCCGCTACCACCGCAGTCATATTGTATATATGATAGATGCTGCTCAGTGCAGTGGTATAGGTTTGTTTGCCGATGCGGAAAGAAGGGGGATCCAAGTTCACATCTGTGGTGACGACGTCAGGGGGATGCGTACCGTAGCCGCAGCCTGGACAGTGGAATTTTCCGATATGAGAATACTGATAATAGTCATAGGAGAGTGCAGTACCGCAGAATGGACAGAACTTTCCCTCGCCGGCTTCAAACAGGGTGTGTGTGGCAAAGGCATATGGTTCGACGTGAAAATATTGCACATTCGGGTTATGGGGATTGGCTCTGCCAAGTCGGGCAGTGTTGGGGTCATCTCCGTTGAGAATGAGGTTGCCGTTGAATGTTTTGCAGAAGTCATTGACCTTACGGATCAGAGTTTCCACTTCACCATTCCGGTCAAGCTGATCCCGGAAAAAATTTAGTACGATCAGTGTTTCCAGTTTCAGTTGGTCATAGACGACTGGAATATGAGATTCATCCGTTTCCAGAACAAGGTAATCTGCCTGTATTTGTCCCCGCCAGTTGCAGTATTGAAGCAGCAGAGAGCAGATCCCGGTATCCAGATTATTTCTCGCATGGTTGGTGATTACATTCGCTCCTGTTTTTTGAAACAGCTGGCAGAGATAGTTTGTAACAGATGTTTTGCCGTTTGTGCCGGTGACGGCAATAATGGGGCAGTTTACGGTAAATAAGCTGACGCATTGATGATGTGTCAGATACCAGAGTACACACCCTGGTAAGTTCCCAGCATTCTTTTTGCATAACTGTAGGATTTTGATCATCAGTTTACCAAGAAGAATGAGCAAAGGTTTCATGGTTTCAGTTTCCTCCGATTTTCTATTTTTTTATTGCTCTGTTATGATCATACCGTGTAAACATAAAAATGTCAATAGCGAATGGAAACAGAGAAAAATTAATTTTTATGGTAATTGGGATTTCCAATGTAAGAAGACTTTTTGCACGCCTGCATTTTTAGTTTTGGGAAAGGGGCTTTTCCTGTTCGCTGATTCTTTGTACAGAATAGATACAGATTGCTTTTTGGGAAAGGCTATGTTATAATATATCCTATCCTTGATTGCAAAATTACATGCATACACTTTGCAGTGGAGTCTCGTATAGAAAACGTTTAGAAAGGAGCGTTCGCACAATGCACAGCCTATTCCAGCCTATCACAACCCTAAAATATGTTGCCCAAAAACGAGCCGCTCTCTATGCGAAATTGCATATTACAACGCCCTATGATCTTCTGTATCATCTCCCACGGCACTACATGGATTACCGGAATCCGGTTACCATTGCCGAGGCACAGCATCAGTCTATTGCGGTTTTGCGTGTTCGGATTCTGCAAAAGCTGCCGCCACAGTTTATCCGAAGTGGGTTGACCGTGTTTCGGGCAATTGCGGAGGATGATACCGCTCAAATTACAATTGTATTGTATAACAGCAGTTATGCGATGGATGCCCTGATCATTGGAAAAACATACTGCATGTCCGGAAAAATTGGCGGCAATCTGCTCCGAAAGGAAATTTATTCGCCGCATGTGATACCGGCAGACAGTACCGATCTAATTCGTCCGGTCTATCCGCTGACCACTGGATTGACTACGAATATGGTGGAAACCAATGTTCGGCAGGCATTGGCATTGTTACAGGCAGAACCATTTGAATGGATGCCTGGCAGTCTGCTGACCCAGTATCATCTGCCGATGTTGGTGGATGCCCTGCCAGCGATTCACTTTCCGCACAATCTGGAAGAGATGGAGCAGGCACGGCGGCGGCTTGCGTTTGATGAATTGCTGCAACTGCAAATTGGAATGCGAATGCTGCGGCGAAGAAGTAAAACGGAAACGGCTTTGCAGATGCAGCCGGTTTCTATGCAGCCGTTCTATGAGGCTCTGCCGTTCTCTCTGACCGCCGGACAGCAGAAAGCGGTTTCAGAGATTTTAGAGGATCTCTGCCAGAATGTCCCGATGAACCGGCTCTTACAGGGCGATGTGGGCAGTGGTAAGACAGCAGTTGCAGCGGCTGCCTGTTATTTTGCAGCGGAAAATGGTGTGCAAAGTGCCCTGATGGCACCAACGGAAATTCTTGCGGGACAGCACTATGCTACGTTGCAAAAGATGTTAGAGCCACTTGGTATCACAGTCGGATTGTTGACGGGTTCCATGCGGGCAAAAGAGAAAAAGGCAGTTCGAGCGGCAGCAGCGGACGGCAGTCTGATGGTATTGGTTGGGACACACGCAATTTTTCAGAAGGATGTGACATTTGCCAATCTGGCGTTGGTGATTACGGATGAACAGCACCGATTTGGAGTCGAGCAGAGAGGTCAGCTGGCGGAAAAGGGCAATTGTCCGCATAAGCTGGTTATGTCAGCAACACCGATTCCCCGCACATTGGCACTGATGATTTATGGGGATTTGGATCTTTCCATCTTAAAAGAACTGCCCAGTGGCAGAAAGCCGGTTGAAACCTATGCGGTCACGGGGAAATTGCGGGAACGTGCCTATGGCTTTGTACGGCAGCAGCTGGAGCAGGGCAGGCAAGCTTATATTGTGTGCCCGATGATTGAAGAGGGGGAAGTGGAGTTACAGGCAGTGGAACAGTATGCAGAGCAGGTACAGAAGGGAGCATTTGCACAGTACCGTGTGGGTTTATTACATGGAAAAATGAAAGCAGCAGAGAAAGACACCGTTATGCAGGCGTTTCGAGATGGGACACTGGACTTGCTGGTTTGTACGACTGTGGTGGAAGTTGGTGTGGATGTGCCGAATGCCACCATTATGATGATAGAAGATGCAGAGCGGTTTGGTCTGTCACAGCTGCATCAGTTGCGAGGTCGGGTTGGCAGAGGAGATGCACAAAGCTATTGTATTCTGGTGACAGATCATGTGACGGATGCCTGCCGGCAGCGAATGCAGATCATGAGCCGGATGCGGGATGGATTTCAAATTGCAGAAGCAGATTTGCAGCTGCGGGGACCGGGGGATTTTTTTGGGGAACGGCAGCACGGCTTACCGCCGTTGAAAGCAGCAGATATGTTGAAGGATATGAAATTGATTCAAGAGACAGAACAGGCGGCGAAACAAATATTAGAAGAAGATCCCGATTTGACACAGGCAGGACATCAGGGGCTGCGGCTGGAAGTATTACGGCTGTTTGTGAAGACGGGAGAGAATGGTGTGATTTTATAGTTTGTATAAAATACACAAAATATAAGCGGGAATTTTGTTGTTCTTTTTATGCGTAAAAGGCTTGACAAATTCGAAAAGGAGTGCTATAATAATAAAGCTGTCGCACGGAAGAGCGAAAAGGTTAAGGAAGCAAGC
>DYCW01000015.1 GCA_019417865.1 Ruminococcus sp.
CTATTATACCATATTCGTGGCTCAATGGGAAGATTTAATCAGTGTTTCCTTAGAAACATAAACAACGTAAGGAGAAAAGAAACAATACCAATCGCCGACGATGGCAAATCCTTCTAAAGAAGAAACTCCGTTAATCGCCTATGTCCACTGCACGCCTGTTTCATGTCCAAATTTGCAGCCTAACTGCTCTAAACTTTTGGTATCGTTTTGTTTTTTCAAAGGGAGGACAGCGGATCGTTTGTTCCACGCTAGATTGTTTGTCCAAATTCGTTCGCTTTACAGAGGAATAGGCTGTCCTCCTACACCTCCCCACCAAACTAAATCCGCTTGACCATGGTTCGCCATTCGGCGGGTTTTCCCATCCAAATTTGTCTGCCTTCGGCAAATCAAACCGTCCCTCTATTTTCTGAATTGCACAATATCGTATCCAAATCCGCCAACCACAACGCCCGACACGCATCACTCGGCATCCGCCAATCTCCCCTTGGAGACAACGTCACACTGCCGACCTTTGGGGCATCCGGCAAACAGGAACGCTTGAACTGCTGAGAAAAGAACCGCCGATAAAAACTACGCAGCCATTTCAAAATCACAGCCGCTTCATATCGTTCCCCCAGTGCATATAATGCCAGCCGATAAATTTTAGAAGGTGTAAAGCCAAACCGCAGCACATAATACAGGAAAAAGTCATGCAGTTCGTAAGGCCCTACCAAATCTTCTGTCTTCTGTGCAATCGTACCGTCTGGCTCCGGCGGCAACAGCTCCGGACTTACCGGCGTATCCAACACATCCAACAGCACCGCTCCCAAATCGGCATCGGTTCTGCCTGCTTCATACTGCACCAGATACCGCACCAGCGTCTTTGGAATGGAAGCATTCACGGCATACATACTCATGTGGTCACCGTTATAGGTTGCCCAGCCCAGTGCCAGCTCCGAAAGATCCCCTGTACCAACGACAATCCCGCCGCACTGATTCGCCAGATCCATCAGCACCTGTGTCCGCTCTCTTGCCTGGCTGTTTTCATAGGTGACATCATGCACAGATTCGTCCTGTCCAATGTCGACAAAATGCTGCCGAACACTTTTTTGTATTGGAATTTCTCGCAGAGTGGCACCATATGCCTTCGCAAGGCGGCAGGCATTTTGATAGGTGCGGTCTGTCGTCCCAAAGCAGGGCATCGTGACCGCAAGAATACCATCCCGTTTTAAACCCAACAAGTCGAATGCGTGTACCATGACAATCAATGCCAGCGTAGAGTCCAGACCGCCGGACAAACCCACGACAGCATGACAGCAGCCAATGTGCCGCAGACGAGTCGCCAGACCAGTTGCCTGCAAAGTCAAGATGGTTTCACAGCGTTCGGATAGCTCTTCTTTTCCAGATGGCACAAATGGCGTGGCTGATACAAATCGATGCAAAATCGTTTCCGTCTGCGGCATGGAAAAAGCAGTGCAGACCGTTGTCATCGGCAACGGCTGGAACGTACTGGAACGCTGCCGTTCTGCGGTCATCCGCTGTAAATCCACTTCGGCACAGAGTAAACCACTGGAAAATAAGTCAGACTGTGCCAGAATCGCACTGTTCTCCAAAATCAGGTTGTGTCCGGCAAAAACCATGTCCTGTGTCGATTCCCCCATGCCAGCATCCGCATAAGCATACGCACAGAGCAAACTACCAGACTTTGCTTGCAGAATTGTACGGCGATAAGCAGCCTTTCCAATGATTTCATCACTACAGGAGAGATTCACGATTAACGTTGCTCCCATGCGTGCCATATGCACAGATGGCGTATCCGCTGCCCAGACATCTTCACAAATTTCCACACCAAATGTAAAGTCTGGATTCTCCTGACAGGTAAACAGCTGCTTTGTCCCGAACGGACAAGCTGCAATCCCATCCGCCTTCCAAAGTGTGCCATTCTCTGCCGGCATACCGCTGGTAAAGTGCCGCTGCTCATAAAACTCCCCGTAATTGGGCAGATGCTGCTTCGGCACAATCCCCAGCACCGTCCCCCGATAGCAGACCGCTGCACAATTGTAAAGTGCCCCTGTGTGACGAATCGCCAGACCGACAATACAGATACAGGAAAGATCCGCAGTTTCCTGCAAAATAGTTCGCAGTGCCTGCAAGGCACCATCCAATAAAATTTGCTGTAGGAATAAATCGCCGCAGGTATAGCCTGTCAGGCAGAGTTCTGGAAATACAATCAGCTTGACCCCCTGTACAGCTGCCTTCCTTGTCATTTGAATGATTTGTGCTGC
The DNA here is from genome assembly GCA_019417865.1 of Ruminococcus sp. Classification (GTDB taxonomy): domain Bacteria; phylum Bacillota; class Clostridia; order Oscillospirales; family Ruminococcaceae; genus Ruminococcus_C. Next base: position 2,265 of record DYCW01000015.1, read on the forward strand.
GTTATAAGCACAGTCTGCCACACGCAACGGCGGTGTTGCACAGGCAATGCGAAAAAATCCGTCTTTCATCGTCCTCTCCTCTTTCCAACGCAGTTTCTTTTCTTTATTATACCGAAAAAAACAGAAAGATGCAAGTACATTCTACAATTTATAGCAAAAATCCATGATGCAACTCAATATTCAGAGGGTTTGTTTGCACTTCCTATCCGTCCTTTTTTAAAATGGATAAAATTTCACAAAATGCAATTGACAGCCCCCCAAAAATGTGCTATAATCATAAAAAATGTGACATTCTGTTTGCTATTTTTCGTCATTTCGACAATGCTACAACAGAATAGAAAGGAATTAAACATGGCTACAGAAACAAAAGAATCGCAGAAAAAAAAGAACTTTGCCGTCCGTTTCTTTGGAGAGTTCAAAGAATTTATTGCAAGAGGTAATGTACTGGATATGGCAGTCGGTGTTGTTGTCGGTAGTGCATTTACGGCAATTGTCAATGCACTGGTCGACAATATCTTAATGCCATTGGTTGGTGCGGTCATCGCCGGCATCAACTTTCAAGATCTCGGTTTCCATATTCCGTGGGGCAATCATCCATACATCAACATCGGTGCCTTTCTATCCGCTGTGATCACATTCCTGATTACAGCATTCTGCGTTTTTCTGATCGTAAAAGCATTCAATACCATGCGAGACTTTAGAAAAAAAGAGGAGAAAAAGAAGGAAGAACCAGAAAAGGTCGCTCCAGACATTGCCCTGCTTACAGAAATTCGGGATTTGCTCAAACAACAGGAACAAAAATAACACAGGGGGAAATATGCACACAAAACGACAAAAGGCAGCGGTACTGTTGCCCTATACCTTAATATTTTTTGCTGTCTGGGCAATATACCATTTTTTTGTGGAGCCCTGGCTTACGGCACATATTTCTTC
>DYCW01000150.1 GCA_019417865.1 Ruminococcus sp.
GCCGATGTCATCCGGTAATACAGAGCGGCAGATTCAGTTTATGATGGATCTGGAATCAACCATTCTTTGCTGTACGCCGTCCTATGCTGCCTATATCGGAGAAACTCTAAAAGAAAAAGGTTACAAGCCGGAAGACAATCACCTCAAAGCTGGTATTTTCGGTGCAGAGCCATGGACAGAGGAAATGCGGCAGAATATTCAGGATTTGCTTGGCATTAAGGCATATGACATTTATGGTCTGACAGAAACCTCTGGTCCGGGTGTTTCGTTTGAATGCAGTGAGCAGACTGGAATGCATATCAATGAAGACCACTTTATTCCAGAAATTATTGATCCGGAAACAGGAGAAGTGCTGCCGGATGGGGAAAAGGGCGAACTGGTATTCACTGCTATTACAAAGGAAGCGTTTCCATTGCTTCGGTATCGTACCAGAGATATCTGCGTGTTGAGCCGGAAAAAGTGCTCTTGCGGCAGAACGCTGATTAAGATGACCAAACCAATGGGACGCAGCGATGATATGATGATTATTCGTGGTGTGAATGTATTTCCATCTCAGATTGAAACTGTTTTGCTGAACGAAGGCTATACACCGAATTATCAGATTGCAGTAGACCGTGTGAACAATACAGATACATTGGATATTTATGTAGAACTTTCACAGGAACAGTTCACAGACTCCATCGAAGAAATCACAAAACGGGAAAAGCAGTTGGTTGCAGCGATTCGTACCATGCTGGGTATTTCTCCGAAAGTGCATCTGGTAGATCCGAAGACCATTGCAAGAAGTGAAGGAAAAGCAGTGCGTGTCATCGACAAGCGGAAGCTGCATGACTAAGCTGTTGCTTTCCACAATCATATGATGAAAAGGAGTGTATCATTATGGCAATTCAGCAATTATCCGTTTTTGTACAAAATCAACCCGGTGCATTGTCTGCTATTTGTAAGCTGTTGGCAGAGTCTGGTGTAGATATGCGGGCAATGTTCATTGCAGACACACAGGAATTTAGTATTCTGCGTTTAATTGCAGATGATACTGATAAAGCAGCGACTGTTTTGCGTGACCAGAATTGTATTGTTGCGATCAATTCTGTAATTGGTGTTGCCGTACCAGACACGCCGGGCGGTATTGCAGGGATGCTGCGTGTGCTATCAGAAACTGGTATCAATGTCGAATATACCTATGCTTTTGTTGCCCATCCGGGAGAACGTGCCTATGTTGTTTTGCGTGTGGAGGATATTACAACCGCAGAGAATATTCTGAAGAAAGCAGGTTTTTTGCTGCTTACAGAACAGGATATTCAAAATCTGTAAGCATATCATTTGAACAAAACCGGCTGCTTTTTCGGTGAGAGCAGCCGGTTTTGTTTGTATGATTATGTATGTAGAATTTACTGTGCTTCTGAGTGAAGAACCACCGTATCTCCTGCTAAAATTTCAGTATCTCCCTGTGGAATAATGGTCTCTGTGCCACGTTGAATCATGAGAATCAGCGTTTTTTTGCCGAGTGTCAGAGAGCGGATTTGTTTTCCATTCCATTTGTGATGTTCATCAATAACCAGTTCAGACAGCTGCATATTTGCAGTCTGCTGGCAGTTTCCGGCACTCAGCACCACAACATCGCCTTTTTGAATGATGGTATTCCCCTTTGGAATGATGGTTTTTCCGTTTCGAATCAGCATCGCCAGCAGGGTTTCTGGTGGCAGAGCAATGCTGCTGACTGGTTGGTCAATCCATGCATGGTGTTCGTGAATGGGGAGTTGTAAGGTTTGAATGACTTCTTCATCTGTATAGTCTGTAAATGTTTTCATAACGTTCTGTGAGTCATCAATCATGTTAAGTTTTTTGGATACCCAGGGCAGAAGAGTCCCTTGTAGTGCAATGGAGAACAAGACGATACAGAAGACCATGTGAAATAAGTCGTATTTCAATGTAACAGATTGGAAAGTAGTGATACTGGCGACTGCTGTAATTGCAAAGACAGCCGAGGTAGCTCCACGCAGTCCTGCCCAGGACACCAGTAATTGTTGGGAGAGTTTTGCACGGAATGGTGTGAGCAGCAGACCAACCACGAGCGGACGGGCAATCAACGTCAAAAAGACAGCAATCCCCAAAGCCGGCAGCAGAACGGCAAGCAGTTTCGTCGGCGTGCAGAGCATACCAAGAATGAAGAAAACCAGAAGCTGCATCAGTCCCGTCACGCCATCAAAGAAGTGTACCAGATTTTTTTTGTTGGAGAGTTGTGCATTTCCGAGAATAATGCCGGCAATGTAAGCACTTAGATAACCGTTTCCGCCGATCATTGTTGGCACAACATAGGAGAGAATAGCGACTGCCAGCATGAATACCATGTCGAACCCGCTGGTGTCAAACTGAAAATGTTCCAGAAAAAAGAGCACTGCCAATGCCAGAAAAATGCCAATGCCAACACCGTATACAATCTGTGCAAATACCTGATATAGCACCATACCGGCAGAAACATCTGTTTCCATCATAGTGACAACAACCGTTACCATTAGATAAGCAATGGGGTCATTACTGCCGCTTTCTACTTCTAACAGAGAGGCAGTACCGTATTTCAGGTTCAGCTTTTTGGCACGCAAGATGGAGAAGACAGAAGCCGCATCGGTGGAACTGATTACAGAACCAATGAGCAGGCTTTCCAGCAGACCAACATGCAGGACAAAATAACAGAATATTCCGACAGTAGCCGCTGTAAGAAAAACGCCAACGGTAGAAAGCAGAATGGCACGAACTGCAACAGGTTTGGCAGCACTCCATTTTGTGCCGAAACCGCCGTAAAAAATAATAAGAATCAGGGCAGCAGTGCAGACGTTTTCTGTCAGTTGATAGTCGTTGAAGGAAATGCCAAGAATGCCGTCTTCTCCGCAGAGCATACCCACGCAGAGAAATGCAAGCAGCATGGGGACACCAATTTTAGCAGTGATTTTATTGCAGAGAATACAGGCAATGGTGGAAACGGATAATAAAAGTAACAGTTGTATCATGAGAACCACGCCTCCTTTTCGGGGTTAGGCGAACAGGCGGATGAAAAGCTGAGGCTGCTATGGAAACATTAAGAAAAGACGACAGCGTTTCCCAGCAGCTTAAAGTCCTGACAGCTCTTGCAGAGTTCATTTAAAAAGGCAGCAATGGAACGATCCATCAAATTGCCCTTGAAGTCTACATAGAATGCCACATCAAAGCTGCCGTCCTGAATCGGGCGGCTTTCGAGTTTGACTAAGTCTAAGCCCTGTAAATAGAACTGATTCAAAATTTTACTTAAACTACCGGGTATGTTTGGCAATGTCATCATAATAGAGATGACAGAAGCGTCTGGTGATACCATCATTTTTTTGGAGATACAAATAAAACGGGTATAGTTTGGAACAACATTAGAAATGCCCGTTTGCAGAATTTCCAAACCGTTTTGTTTTGCACAGTCTTCTGAACAGATAGCCGCAAATGTCGCATTGGGATCGGAAGCGACAAATGCAGCAGCGGTTGCTGTGTTGCTGTACTCCTTTGGGAGCAGGTGATGATGTTTTAGAAAATCAGAGCACTGCATCAATGCCTGCGGATGCGAGTAAACAGCCGTAATCTGTTCTAGGGTGATTCCTTTTTTGGCTGCCAGACAATGTTTGATTTTTACCTGATTCATGGCAGTAATGCAGCAATTGTACTTGCCCATGAGGTCATAGGTTTGTGTGACGGAGCCACTGGTACTGTTATAGACTGGCAGGACACCGAATTCGATTTCTCCAGATTCCACTGCTTGAAAAACCTGTTCAAAGGTGGGATAAAAAGTAATGGTACGGTCGGGAAACAGCTGTTGTGAAGCCGCTTCTGAATTTGCACCGCTTGTCCCTTGACAGCCGATTTTTTGTGCAGCTGCAAAATCTGGTGCCGTAAATACTGGTTCTGTTTCCAGTTTGACGAGCATTCGGGACTGTAGCTGTTTGCTGATGTCCAGGATGACAGAGAACAGTGTGCGTGCTGCTGTTTGCAGTTCCGGCGAAGCCGTCTGTTCAATTTTGTCCAGCAGGCGTTTTTCTCGTTCCGGCTGAAAAACCGGCAGGTTGTTCTCCTTTTTGTAAAGTGCGACATTTCGGCAAAGTGCCATACGCTGTTCAAACAGCGACAGCAAATCGTGATCCAAAGCGTCGATTTCTGTGCGGATTTCTTGTAAATCCATGATAGCACTCCTTTCTTCTTTTTAAAGTCTATTTTTATTATACAAAAATTTTTTCGGAAAATCAACATAAAAATTTGAATCTCTATTGAAAGCACCGCAGGAAATATGGTATAATAGTAATTGTCTGTAAAACGGACAGGAAATGAAATGGAACAGGAGAACGGAGACTATGCGAATTTTAGGCATCGATCCGGGCTATGCCATTGTTGGATTTGGTGTGCTGGAATATACCGGAACTGTTTTTACGCCCATTACGTATGGTGCCATTACTACAGCAGCAGAAACGCCGTTTTCCGAACGGTTGGAGAGCATTTACAGAGATTTTCGCTTGCTGTTGCAGCAATATCAGCCGGACAGCATTGCTATGGAGCGATTGTACTTCACTTCTAATCAGAAGACAGTGATTGATGTCGCACAGGCAAGAGGTGTGTTAATGCTGACGGCACAGCTGGCACAGATTCCAGTTGCAGAGTATACGCCTTTACAAGTAAAACAAGCGGTGGTGGGCTATGGCCGTGCAGAGAAAAAACAGGTCATGGAATTGACACGCCGTATTTTAAAGCTGCAAAAAATTCCAAGACCGGATGATGCCGCCGATGCACTGGCGATTGCGATTTGTCACGGACACTGTGCGACCGGTTTACAGGGTAGAATGCAGATGCAGCAGAAAGCGGAGCGAAAAATATGATTGACAGTTTACATGGTACCTTATTGGCAAAAGAACTATCGATGGCAGTTATTGAGTGCGGCGGTGTTGGGTATGCATGCCGGATTTCCTATCAGACTTACAGCAGATTGGGGAATGTCGGTGAAGAAACCTTTCTATATACCATCCTTTCTGTTTCCATGCGGGAGGGAAATCTGGAGATGTACGGCTTTTTGGATGCACAAGAACGTCGCTGCTTTTCAATGCTGACCGCAGTGGGCAGTGTGGGAGGCAAAGCCGCCCTTGCGATTTTATCAGACATGACACCGGAGCGGTTGGCACTGGTGATTGCTTCCAATGACAGCAAGGCGTTGACGAAAGTCAAGGGGATTGGTACCAAGATGGCACAGCGGATTGTGCTGGAATTGAAAGACAAAATTGCAAAGGAACAGGGCGGTGTTCTGTCTGCTGCCAATCTTTCCTCGGAAGCGATGCCGCCGGCAGAAAGTGAAGTGGCAGAAGCTCTCTCTGCTCTGACGGTGTTGGGCTATACACAAGCGGAGGTCATGCCGATTCTGGCAAAGCTGTCGGCAGATTTGTCTGCAACGGATTTGATCAAGGAAACGTTGAAAGCCATTGGAAAACGGCGATAATAAAAAGGAGGACGCACTGTGATTGAAACAAGCGATATGCAGTTTGATTCTCGTATGGTTGCAGCGGAAGAAACGCCGGAAGACCATGATGTCGAAGTCACACTGCGGCCGCAGACACTGGCGGAATATATTGGACAGGACAAAGTCAAAGAAAATATGGCAGTCTACATTCAGGCGGCGAAACGGCGTGGCGATCCGTTGGATCATGTACTGCTGTATGGACCGCCCGGACTGGGAAAGACCACCCTTTCTGCAATTATTGCACACGAAATGGGTGTCAATTTGCGTGTGACGACGGGACCGGCAATTGAAAAACCGGGTGATTTGGCAGCCCTGCTGACCAATTTGCAGCCGAATGATGTGTTGTTTATTGATGAAATTCACCGACTTTCCCGTGCAGTAGAGGAAATTCTCTATCCGGCATTAGAAGACCATGCGATTGATATTATCATGGGAAAAGGACCGTCTGCTCGTTCCCTTCGAATTGATTTGAATCCGTTCACGCTGATTGGGGCAACCACCAGAGCCGGGCAGCTTTCGAGTCCGCTGCGGGATCGCTTTGGCGTGATTCAGCGGTTGGAACTGTATACGACAGAACAATTGACGGACATTGTTCGCCGGAGCAGCATGATTCTGGAAATCCCATGTACACTGGACGGAGCAGCAGAAATTGCAAGCCGTGCTAGAGGAACACCTCGTATTGCAAACCGGTTGCTGAAGCGGGTGCGAGATTTTGCAGATGTCATGGGCAATGGAGAAATTACGTTGGAGATTGCAAAAATTGCACTGGCACGGCTGGAGATTGATGAACTGGGCTTAGACAGTAACGACCGACGGATGCTGACGATGATTATCAAAGGGTACGGCGGCGGACCGGTTGGACTGGAAACACTGGCTTCCGCATTAGGGGAAGAGGCAGTCACTCTGGAAGATGTCTGCGAACCCTATTTGATGCAGCTTGGATTTTTATCCAGAACGCCGAGAGGTCGCTGTGCCACAGCACTTGCCTATGAGCATATGGGCTTGCCGTTGCCGCAGGAGCGGCATACCACACCGATGGCAGGACAGATGTCTTTGTCAGACGTGGAAACCGAATCTGATTGAAGATAAGAAGATGGATTTCTCAAAATAGGAACATGGAACAATAGAATTTATGAATCAAGGCAATCCTGCTATTGAGATTAAATTTCTACCATATACTATAGTAAACACTATAGACATTTTACAAACAACATCTGTTTACCATTGACAGATGTTCAACAGAACAAAGGAGTCGAATCAGAATGGGCAGATTATTTGGAACAGACGGTGCAAGAGGCGTTGCCATTACAGAGCTAACCTGTGAACTTGCGATGCAAATCGGGCGGGCAGCCGCACTGGTACTGACGAAGGAAGCAAATCATAAGGCAAAAATTGTGATTGGTAAGGATACCCGCATTTCCTCCGATATTTTGGAGGCAGCACTTTGTGCCGGCATTTGTTCTGTGGGAGCAGATGCGGTGCAGCTTGGGGTTGTGCCGACTCCGGCAGTGGCGTATCTGGTGCGTTCACTCCATGCAGATGCCGGTGTGATGATTTCTGCTTCGCACAACAGTGTGGAATTTAATGGCATTAAGTTATTTGCTTCCACTGGTTACAAGCTGCCGGATGCAGTGGAAGAAGAAATTGAAGCGTTGATTTTGGATACACCGGAGGCAGTTACCTTGCAGTCTCATACCAATGTGGGAAGAATTGAACGCTATGCACATGCAAAGGATGATTACATTCAGCATATTCTGGACAGCGTTCCCACACGGTTTGATGGTATGAGGATTGCACTGGACTGTGCAAATGGCAGTGCCTCTGCAACAGCAGAACAGTTGTTCACTGCACTGGGTGCAGAGGTTTGTATGCTAAGTGCAGAACCGGATGGTACCAACATCAATGATGGATGCGGTTCCACCCATATGGAACAGCTGATGGCATATGTACCAGCACATGGCTGCCAATTGGGTCTGGCATTTGATGGAGATGCAGATCGCTGTCTGGCTGTTGATGAAAACGGGAAACTGGTGGACGGCGATCAGATAATTGCTATTTGTGCCAAGGCACTGAAGACAAAAGGTAAGTTGGAAAAGGACACTGCGGTTGTGACAGTAATGACGAATCTGGGATTCTTCCACTTTACAAAGCGGGAGGGGATACATACTATTGCCACGAAAGTCGGTGACCGGTATGTATTGGAGGAAATGCAGAAAGGCGGCTATTGTATCGGTGGTGAGCAGAGTGGACATATTATTTTTCTGGAACATGCTACAACCGGTGACGGCGAATTATCTGGAGCAAAATTGGTAGAAATTGTTGTCCAATCTGGAAAGAAGTTGAGTGAACTGGCAGGCGAAATGGAAACCTTTCCTCAGCAGATGGAGAATGTCAGAATTACACCAGCTCACAGAAATTTGTGGAAAACAGATGAAGCGGTTTGTGCTGTCATGAAACAGTATGAAGAACGGCTTGGGGAGAATGGACGGATTCTGGTACGGGAGAGTGGTACAGAACCGTTGATTCGTGTTATGGTAGAGGCAAAGGATGCTGCATTGATGCAGGAGGCTGTTTCTGCGATTGCGGAAGAGCTGGAACGCTATACCAAGAGATAAAGGAGCCGTACAAACGTGAGAATTGCAAATCAGTGGAAAGAATATCGTATTTTAGATACTTCTAGTCAGGAAAAGCTGGAGCAGTGGGGAAATGTCACGCTGATTCGTCCGGATCCGCAGATTATCTGGGAAACGCCGAAGACGGATCCGCGCTGGAAGCAGGCGCATGCGCGTTATCGCCGCTCCTCGACGGGCGGCGGCGCGTGGGAGGAATGGCGGCGCGTCCCGCCCATGTGGAAAATTCATTACGGCGAATTGACGCTGCAGCTCAAGACGATGGGCTTCAAGCACACCGGCGTGTTCCCGGAGCAGGCGGTGAACTGGGACTTCGCGATGGACAAGATCCGCGCGGCAGGCCGGCCCGTGAAGGTGCTGAACCTCTTTGGGTACACGGG
>DYCW01000151.1 GCA_019417865.1 Ruminococcus sp.
GGACACCGATGGTCATTGCCAGGCGTTGTGCTTTCTGTTGCAGATAGGCTCGTTTACTGATTTGTTTTTTTAACGGTGCACCCTGCTCTGCCGCAGAAACCGCACCTTTCACGGATGCAATCACGGCTTCTTTCCGCTGCTGCTGTGCAACCTCTTCTGCTGTAGGAGCGGCATTCTCCGGCTGCTCCGGGAAATCATGGAACAATCGTTCATAAAACGCCGCTGACTCCAATGGCGGTTGTTCCGATTCTACAGCATGTGAGACGGTCGGACGTTTTTCCGGCTGCACAGAGGGTTCGTCCGCCGCATGAGAGACAACCGGACGTTTTTTCGGCTGCATAGACGCTTCATCTGCCGCATGAGAGACAACCGGACGTTTTTGGGGCGGCATAGACGCTTCATCCGCCGCATGAGAGACAACCGGACGTTTTTGGGGCGGCATAGACGCTTCATCCGCTGCATGAGAGACAACCGGACGTTTTTTCGGCTGAATAGATGCATTGCCCACTGCATTTGCAGCACCACAAGATTCCGTCTGCAAAGAGACTTCTGATTCCTGTCCATTTGGCAATTCTGCATCCGTCGGTGCATCCTCTACAAACAATTCCTGAAAGAATTTTCTTGCTTTACTGTTGCCGCCAAGACTGGAATGTGACTTTTTTTCTGCGGTTCCTGTCAGTTCTGCAACAGATGACGTGGGATGGCGACTTTTTAGATATTTTGTTCGTTTCTCCGCAATCTGCGGTGTTTCTTCTGCAAATCGCTCTGCCGATTCTGCCGGCACAGCCGTTTCTAAAGCAATATCCCTCGGCTTTGCCGGACGAGAGGGTTGCCGTTGTTCTGCTGGTGATACTGTTTTCGAATCCGGTTTCCCGTAAAAACGTACTGTCTGTTTGTCGCTTTTTTCTGCTGGCTGTTCTGTCTGTAAGGGCACCGGTGTTTCTCCGGCTGCTGCCATCTGCCGCAGCATGGCTGTGGTAATAAACGGCGAATCTTCTATTGTTTCTGACTGAGTCGATGGAACTGCCTGCAGTTGTTTTTTGGGAATGGCGGTCGGCATCTGCGGCATCATCCTTGGCTCACGAGCAGAACGTGCCTTCTGGGCAGAAACTGGCGATTCTGCTGCTGCGGATTCCTCTGTTTGCAGGGAAACCGTTTTCGGTGCCACATCTGCCTGCTGTGCAAGAGCTATAATTTGCCGCAGCATATCCGGTGTAATCACCGGCTGTGTCGGCTGCTCTGTTGTTTCTGGCTGCAATGATTGGCGTTGCGGCTGCTCTTTGGGAGCCGCTGTCGGCATCTGCGGCATCGTCCTTGGCTCACGAGCCGAACGTGCCTTCTGGGCAGAAACTGACGATTCTGCTGCTGCGGATTCCTCTGTTTGCAGGGAAACCGTTTTCGGCGTCGCATCTGCCTGCTGTGCAAGGGCTGCCATTTGCCGCAGCATATCCGGTGTAATCACCGACTGTGTCGGCTGCACTGTTGCTGATGCAGACTGTACAGGTTGTTCTGGTTTTGCATCTGGCTGTACTGGTACTTCTGCAAAGAAATGATCATAAAATTCCATCGGCTTGAGCGGTGTACCATCCGTTGGCTGCCGTCTCACCTGCTGCCTTAATTGCTCCAATGCTGCCTGCGAAATTGGTTTTTCCGGTTTCTGCACAGACGGCGGTGGCACTTGTTTCAAAGGCTTTTTGCCATAGTAAGTGGGGGTTGCTTCCGGCACATGCTGCATGGTTTCCCCGTTCTGCTGTGCGGCTGTCGCTTTGGCACGCTGCTGTTTTTCTATTTTCTGCTGTCTCTCCTGCCGACTACGCTGTGCAAGGGAATGCATTCCACTCGGAACAGATGCATTTTGATTCTTTTTTCTCATAACAATGCCCCCTTAAAAACGCAGATACAAAAATGGACGATTTGTTGCATTTACTAATAAAATGCTGGCAACCAGCAAGATGATAACTGCCAGAACAGTACCACAGACAGAAATGGTCAAATAGGCACCCGGACTCCTCTGCATCACACGTTTCGGAAATTCCAGAATTGGGAAACAACAGAGCAATGCCAGAACCAGTAAGAATAAATTTGTGACGATCGAAGTTTGTAAAACTGCATCGGTGACACCATTTCCGCCGAAGCCGAACATGCACTTCAAACAGGTTCCCAGTTCGCCGAAATCTTCAAAATAGAAAATACCAAAGCCAATGACAATGACCAATTTGTTATAGATATGCTTGATGACAGCTGGAATTTTTTTCATCCGTTTTTTTCCAATCAGCTGTTCTATCAGGATAAACAGTCCGTAATAGAGTCCCCAAAGGATAAAGTTCCAGCTTGCACCATGCCATAAACCGGTGCAGAACCAAACCAGAAACAATCCGCCATACTTTCTGCGTTTTCCGAAAATCGGTATGTACAGCACATAATCTCGGAAAAATGTCCCAAGGGAAATATGCCAACGCTGCCAAAATTCTGTGATGTCCTTGCAGAGGAACGGATGTCGGAAGTTTTCCTCCAGCCGGAATCCCAGCATTCTGGAAATTCCAATGGCAATATCCGAATAACCAGAGAAATCAAAGTAAATTTGCAGAGCATAGACTATTACACCATACCATGCACCCAAAGCCGTCTGTCGGTCAATGTTGCCGTTTGCCAGAAACTGATCTACAATACTGCCAAGGTTGTCCGCAAGGATGACCTTCTTGCCAAGGCCGATGACCACACGCATCATGCCTTCATAAATGTCAGATGGTACACAGCGGCGAGCGGAAAGCTGACGCTGCATGGTTTCATACCGTGCAATCGGTCCCTGCGTAATAACGGGAAAAAACGTCATATACAACAGGAAATGAGAAAACTTCTGCTCTGCCTCCACTTTTCCCCAATAACAGTCCACGATATAGGAAATCGCACGGAACGTGTAGAAACTAATGCCAATTGGCAGTGGCAGATTCGGCACAGGAATGTTGGTAGAAAGCAGTGCATTCAGATTTTCCACCAGAAAACCTGTATACTTAAACAGAACTAGCATGCCGATATGAAATACCAAAGACAAAGCAACAGAAATCTTTGCCGTTCGGCTCTCCGGGTCGGCAGTAATCAGCCTGCCGAACAAATAATTCAAAAGCGTACTCATCAAAAGCAGCCAGATAAATACGGGTTCGCCCCATGCATAAAACACAAGAGAACACACAATCAATACCACATTGCGGTATCGAGGTTTTGCCACATAATAAACAATCAACACCAGCGGCAAAAAAAGATAGAGAAAAAATAAACTTGAAAATACCATTTTTTACATTGCCCCATTTGTTTTCAATTTCATTCCACACATGATGTTTCTTTTTCGTGGGTTTGATAGAACTGCAAAAATATATACAAAATCCGCACTGTAACGCTGCATATTTCAAAAAATCACAAATCAAAAAAGAAAAAAACAAAATTGAAAAATGGAACAGTGCATCGCTTCAAAAGGATAAAAATAGTTACTTTTTTATTATA
>DYCW01000152.1:0-898 GCA_019417865.1 Ruminococcus sp.
GCAGCGTCAGATGTGTATAAGAGACAGCTTATCCAGTCCTACAAACACTGCATTGTGATGATTTTTTTCTTCATACAGCGTGTGCTGCTTTGCAAAAAATGTTATAATTTCAGGAGAAATACACCGTTGCTGAATGAGATATGCAAACACTCTGTGCATGTTGGAATTCGCTTCTGGAAGCGCAAACTCCTTTTTCTCTTTTGCAATTTCCAAAGTAGCTGGTGGACTGCGGATGACATTTTCACCACTTAGCAGCATTTGTACAGCTTCCGGAAACGATTTTCCATAGAACATCTGCACAAATTTAATTGCCCCACCGCCGATTTGATTTTTGTGGTCAAACCAGGTGTTGTCACGTAATGTGATGCTGTCGTGCTGACCGCTGCCGTCTGTGTAAATCAGCTTGTATTCCCGACCAGCACGCTCCAGCTTTTCGCCGTTTCTGCACAGAAATTCGGGCAAATTCGCACTGTTTGCCAACATTTTTTCTTCCTCTGTAAACGGGATATATGTCATATTTTCACCTCATTTCATAAGTAAAATCCGCCAAATGGTGATATCTTTTGCAACTCTTCGACTGATATGATGTATTACAAAGATTGCCCTCCCTGGGGAGGGCTTCTGAAAGTAAAAATTTATGCATTGCAAAACGTTGGGTGGGGAAATGCGGTCAAGCTGGCTCAGCTTGTTACATGCCAACAATGCTCCATAAATACAACGGTGCAGTCAGCGTGAAAATTAGACAGCCGAACAAAATCGCTGGTGCTGTCCACTCCATCTGACCATGTTTTCGATAATCTGAATACAGCATTCCGAGCTTGACAAACAGCAAAATCGCTAGAATCACATCAATCACCGGAAACACTACATTATCCACAATCGTGCGAATCTGTCCTTT
>DYCW01000152.1:998-4745 GCA_019417865.1 Ruminococcus sp.
TGCTGCATTCCATGTATTTTCCACTGCATTTGCCACTTCACCACCTGCGAATGCATCCACAATCGTGCGAATCTGTCCTTTTGCTGCATTCCATGTATTTTCCACTGCATTTGCCACTTCACCACCTGCGAATGCAGTCAGACTGCAAAATATTGTCATAACAATCAAAGTTAAAACAAAAGGCAAAATCTTTTTCCATTTCATATCTATCACCTCATTCTATCTGAATTAGCTTTCCAGTGACTACCACACGCAAATTTTTTCCTGCCGTGGAACAGGTCGACATCATCAGCAATTTATCTGATTCTGATACATCTGTTTCTAGCCAGACAGATGATTTTTCTTTCAGCAACGCCATACGCTGTGCCTGTGAAAGCTCTGTTGCATAAATAGCATCTGTAGGATCAACTCTTGCTGCTGAGAAGAACTGTATACAATATGTTGCGTTTGATATGAGTATCCACCCATAGGGATGGGGCTGCATATATGCTGCATTCATGAATTTTTCCACATCTGCAAACATACTACCATTATTCATATGATGCCCATACAGAATGCTGACCGTCCCCGAAAAATCGAGATTGCACCGTCCGTCCATGAAAATCGAACCAGCATACAGATAGCTGCCATCAAAGGCTCGGTGCAGATAAAAATCATTGTCTCCAGAATACATGACCGGATAATTGATATTTGTGTCTGGAAGGTACAGCCATCCGATATCATCTGTATCATTATCTGGAAGCTCCTGAACTTCCTCCACAATGTATGCCTCGGATTCGTCAGCAACATTTGTATTTTCATTTTGCATGACTGTTGTGGTTGTTGATCTTTGAAATTTTTTAGTAGCCTGTGATTTGGGAATGCTCTCTGAAACAAATTTTAATGTTGTACTAGTATTTGACACAGCATCAATAACTGGAGTTGTAATCAGCGTTTTCTGTGATTCATCTAAGTCTGAAATCTGACTGAATTGCGTTACTTTTTCTGTTCCTATGACTGTGGAAGAAATCGTTTGCAGCGGAGGAATTTTATCCTCCAGAGCTGCAAACATATTTGGATCGGGTGCATGAGCAGACAGTTCCTGTTCCACAAAATACTGCTGCACATCATCTTTACACTGCAAAAACAATCCTATTCCAATCAGTAAAACGCCAAGCAAAATCAGCAGAATCTTACTTCTTTTCTTCATGAGAATGTCCTTTTTTCTCCAAAATTAAAATGCCTGCAATTAATGCAAGTCCCATTCCAGCAAACACAAGCGGCAGAACACTGGTGCGTTCATCACCCGTGCTTGGCGTATCCTGCTTGGGAACATTCGGCGCACTCGGAATCGTTTTTCCTGTTCCAGTAGTTGTGGAAGTAGCTGTTGTACCTGCACTTGTAACTGTACTGATAACAATTGTAGTTGTATTTTCTGTGGTTTCTGTCGTTGCAGAAGTGATTTCTGTTGTCATTTCTGTGTTGGTGATGGTACTTTCAGGTGTGACATTGGTTGTTGTAGATATACTTTCTGATGAAGTCACTGTTGTTTGCTCTGCTGATGTTGTAGTCTGCGGCATCAAAGTAGTCGTCGTAGTGCTTGTCATTTGTTCTGTTGTGGTTGTAATTGGCGTAGTCTGCGATGTGGTTGCCTGTGTTGTAGAAGTTGTTGTAGCAGGTGTTGTTTGTGATGAAGAATTGGTTGTCTGAGTGGTAGTGGTTGATAGTGTGGTTTCAGATGTAGTCGTAGTGACTTCTGAAGATGTGGAAGTCGTTGTTGCAGCTGTTATTTGCGATGTGCTAGAAGAAGTTGTTGTTATTTCAGTTGTAGCCGTGGTCGTTTCTGTGGTCGTAGTAGTCGTCGTTGTTTCCGTTGTTGTCACAACTGGAGCTGCCTTAACAGCGGCATAATAAACCGGCGTATCTGCACAAAGTTCCGCAAGTGTCTGCTGAGATTCCAGTGCCAGTGTAACAAATCCAATGCCTTCATTCTTTGCTATCAGGGTAATCCATGCCGTTTCTCCGGTATCTACTTGAATTTGTAATGTGCTGTCAGTCAATTCAATGATCTGTCTATCCATAACTGTCACTTCAAACTGCGATAAAACAGCATTATCATCTGTGAAAGTATACAGGTTATTTTCATCTGCTTCTACAGTAAATTCCTCTGCCTCATATTCTGATGCATAGGCAAAACCGACTGATTCATCGTGGTTTTTGATTGCTTCCTCATACTGAAGATAATATTTTCCCACCTTGTCCGCAGCATAGCTATTTTCAAAACAGGTCAGCACAAGAGACACAGAATCATAACCATTGTCCACTTTACAGTGATTGTACTGTGGACAATGCTGACAATCTGCGTACTGTTCACAGACATCGTCAGGTTCATCTGGAAAGAACGCAATTTCCAGCGATTTGCCCAGGTGCAGTTCTGCTTTCAGTGAAATACCGTCCGGCAGATACACTTTTGGAATTACAATCACTCCGTTTTCTACGGTTGCAAATGCTGTCACAAGATTTTCTTCGTTCATGTTGTACCTCCATAAATTAAAAAAGCGTCAGCTGTTGTGCCGACGCTTTTCGCTCCTGCGTATTGTAGTTGGAAATCAG
The DNA here is from genome assembly GCA_019417865.1 of Ruminococcus sp. GTDB lineage: Bacteria > Bacillota > Clostridia > Oscillospirales > Ruminococcaceae > Ruminococcus_C. Next base: position 3,591 of record DYCW01000152.1, read on the forward strand.
CAACTCTGCATACTGACAACCGCTGTCATATCTCTGTGCCATGTTATTCATACGACTGATTTCCTCCAGTAAAATGCCTTCCTGATTCCAGATTTCACGAATTTCCGGACAATCATTATATGATACCAGAAATTTGCCTTTGCAATTGAGCAGTGCGTCATGCAGACGGATATGGTCATTTGCAGTAAATCCAACGTCTTTGTAGTAACTTTCTGTTGCAAAATACGGCGGATCACAATAAAAAAAGCTGCTTTCCCTATCATAATGGGCAAGCAGCTTTTCAAAGTCTTTATTCTCGATAACTACCTTTTGCAAACGGCGTGATGCAAGGTCAATCTGCGGAAAATCATTCCAGAATGAATGCGGCTGGGCAGCGAAACTGTCCAGCCCACTGGCGTAGCTCAGTCGAATCAGTTGATAAAATTTTGCTGCACGTTCCACATCGGGAAACAGCGAAAGTGACTGATTTCGGTGAAGTTCTACGAGAATATTGAAATCCTCTCTGGCATTCAGGCAATAGCGGAGCTTCTCCTTGAGTGCTTCCGGTTGTTCTCGAACGCAGCGATAGAATCATAGCATTTTATATTCCTCCCATCGTTATGCTTTATCTCTCTCATTCTTTTACTATAAAGTTTTCGCTGATTCCTGTAAGTGCGTCAAAATATCGAATAATATTCACCTCCGCTTTTTTTTATAGTTTTTTCTTTCTTCGGACGTTCCTCCTTTCGCTGGAAAACAAAAAAGGCGAGTTTCGTCATTACCAACAAAACTCGCCTTAAAATCATAACGACAGCGTTCGAATCCCATTTTAATGAGAAAATCGCCCTTTGTCATCTATGGTCTTTCAGGCACTTTTTTTGCACCTAAAAACGAAAAAAAGCCCGAAATCTCGAGCTTTTTCTTCGTGTCATCTATTTTGTATGACCATGATGGGGTGGGAGATGGGATTCGAACCCACGATCTTCGGGACCACAATCCGACGCTTTAACCAGCTAAGCTACACCCACCATATTTGGCGCGCCTTACTGGATTCGAACCAGTGGCTTACTGCTTAGAAGGCAGTTACTCTATCCAGCTGAGTTAAAGGCGCATTTTTAAATTGGAGCGGGTGATGGGAATCGAACCCACGTAACCAGCTTGGAAGGCTGGAATTCT
>DYCW01000153.1 GCA_019417865.1 Ruminococcus sp.
GATGCTTTGTACAAGAAAGCAGCTTTTTGGGTTCTGTTATCGTTTATTCTTTGACTGGAAAGGCAGCAATTGAAAAAGCAAAACTGCCTTGTCAGCATAACTGATACAAACAGGGCAGTTTTTTCTCTATTTCATACTACAAAATAACAGATCTTACACCTCATCCCAAAACGGATCCAAATTTGCAGACTTTCTTGCATAGTAGGTCAAAATAGATACGGCATCTTCTACTGTAATGGCTCCATTCTGATCAATGTCCCCCAGTCTGATATTCTCAAACAGGCTATCCGTCTCCGGCTGCAAACCAGCGGATTTCTTTGCATAGTAATTCAGCACCAAAACAGCATCGGAAACAGAAATAACATCATCCCCGTTCACATCTCCGATGACATCAGCAATGCCCAGCGAAACAAAATTCATGTTATAACTGTTTGCAAAAGCAGCCGCTCTGGAATTGCTGTGTGCATGGATGGTAATATCACGCCAACGCCAAAGAATCCCTCTCAGTCTACAATATGGATTTTCGACGATCAAATCCGTCAAATTTTCACAATCATAAATGGCATCTTCCTCTACAATTTTTACGCTCTCCGGCAATGTGATGGACGCCAAACGATTGGCAGAAAAAGCATAGGGGCAAATTATCTTCACGCCATCTGGTACCACATATTCTGTTCCTGCCTTTCCGCTTGGATAATATAGCAACATGGTCTGGTCTGCATTATATATCACACCATCCACCAGTACGTAATTTGCATTGTCCGGTGCCATTTCTATGTTTGCCAGTTTTTCACACATCCCAAAGGAAGAGCCTTCCATGGTCTGTACCGCTGCCGGAATAGAAATGAATTCCAAAGAAGAACAGTACATAAATGCTTTTGCTCCGATTGCAGTCAATGTTTCCGGAAATGTAATCGCAGACAACGCCGAACACTGATAAAACGCATTGTCCCCGATGGTTTCCAGACCGTCAGGAAGGGTCACGCTTGTCAAACTGGTACAGTCGGAAAATGTACTTTCTTCAATGGCTGTTATTCCGTCCGGAATGACGGCTTCCTTCATTTGTGCACAGCCGGAAAAAGCACTTGCTCCAATTGTTTGTACGCGGCTCGGAATCGTAAGATCTTCCAGCAACCCACAACCATGAAATGCACTTTCACCAATTTCTGTAACACCATCCGGAATTGTCGCTTCTGTCAGGGCAGCACAGTCACTAAACGCACCCGCTCCGATAGAAGTCACCGTACTGGGAATGCTGACTGTCTCCAATCCCTTACAATTCGCAAATGTATTGGCTGCCACCTCTGTAATGCCTTCAGGAATATCAAAAGCAGTAACAGCAGTCCCGCTGAATGCCTCTTCTCCGATAAAGGTGATTGTGCTGGGGATATCAATGTTCTGTAATGATCCACATCCCTGAAATACACCTGCTTCCAATGCTGTGATCCCTTCTGGAATATTGATCGTTGTCAAAGCAGAACACCCTGCAAAAGCAGAACTGCCAATACTAGTCACACCATCCGGCAGCGTAATAGACTGCAAGGATTTGCAAGTAGAAAATGCTCCATTTTTAATAGTTGTCACACTGTCTGGAAGTACAATAGATGTGACATTATCCTCTTTGTCAAAGGCGTTAGAAGCGATGCTGGTAACCGGCAAACCTTCGATGGTGTCCGGCAAGACAATATCCGTGGTAGCTGCTTCGGAAAAGCCAGTCAGTTCAATCGTATTATCCGATGTCACCTGATATTTTAGAACCATATCATCTGTGAGATACGGTTTTGCTGAGGCAGTGAGATGAATCGCAGGCATACTTTTCTGCAAAAGTCCCGCCGCACTGCTTCCAGCCAAACAAACAACTGCTGTCAGGGCAGCCAAAAATTTTTTTGTTCCACTTTTCATAATAGTATCCTCCTTTTTATTTTCCCTATTTTGCAATGTGACGCATTTTTGGTATACAACAAAAAGAAAAATTTATTTTCTTACTGTCTTGTGCATACTTAGCATGTCTCACCTTTATTGCAAATAAAAGACTATTGAACAATTTTTATTATATCACTTTAATAAAATAATGTCAACCCCTTTTCCATAAAAAAATGTAATCTTCTACAAAAAGTAACGTCCTGTTTGTATATTTTGCACAGGCAGGACGCATTTTTCCGGATATTTTGGATTTCATCCACTCTAAGCATACAACAAGAATATGCAGTCCGACAAATTATCCTACATAATAGAGCAAAATAGCGATTGCATCTTCCACAGAAACAACACCATTCCGATTGCCGTCACCAGTATATTCAGTAAAAGATGTACTATATAGATTTTACAAAAAATACTGCCAATCTTATCTGTGTCATAACAAAAGAGCTGTTGCACCAAATGCAATCGGTGCAGCAGCTCTTGTTTTTCGTTTTCATATTTTAACACGCATTCGATGATTGCATACCATCACCGTCCAGCAGATAAAACCTGTTCTTCAAACGCACGTTATTTAGCCTTCCATCAACTCACAAATCAGGTTAGAGAATGCCACCGGATCTTCAATCGGCATACCTTCAATTAACAATGCCTGATTGTACAGCAGCTGACTGTACTTGCCCAGCTTTTCTTCATCACTCTCTGCCAGTGTTTGCAGCTTCTGGTAGATGGCATGTTCCGGATTCAACTCCAGTACAGTCTGTGCCTGCACCGGCTGGTCCACACCTGGCATTGCATTCAACGTCTTTGCCATTTCCATAGACAAATCGCCTTCATTGCTCAGGCAAACCGGATGGGACTTCAGACGACCAGACAACTTCACCTTGCCAACCTTGCCTTCCAATGCCTTCTGCATCTTCTCCAACATATCCTTGCTGGCAGTTTCCTTTTCCTCCAGAGCCTTCTTCTCCTCTTCACTCTCCAGATTCAGGTCATTGGCAGAAACCGACTTGAACTCCTTCTCCTTGTACTTCATCAGCATCTTGATGGCAAATTCATCCACATTGTCCGTAAAGTACAGAATTTCATAGCCCTTATCCTTGACCAGTTCCGTCTGCGGCAGTGCTTCGATTCTGGCAATGCTCTCACCGCACGCATAATAAATACAGGTCTGACCTTCCGGCATCCGGTCTACATATTCTGCCAGACTGGTCAGCTTCTGATCCTTGGAAGAGGTGAACAACAGCAGATCTTGCAACAGATCCTTATGCATCCCATAATCCGAATAAACGCCATATTTCAGCTGCAAACCAAATGCCTGATAGAACTTCTCGTACTGTTCCCGATCATTCTTCATCATCCGGCTGAGTTCATTTTTAATGGTTCGCTCAATGCTCTTTGCAATCAAACGCATTTGTGCATCATGCTGGAGCATTTCACGGGAAATGTTCAGGGAAACGTCTTCGGAATCAACCAGCCCCTTGACAAAACTGAAGTAATCCGGCAACAGGTCTTCGCAGCGATCCATAATCAGCACGCCGTTTGCATACAACTGCAAGCCCTTTTCATATTCCTTGGAATAATAGTTGAACGGTGCCCGCTCTGGAATATACAGCAGGGCATCATAAGTAACAGTGCCCTCATTGTGAATCAGTGCATGGTGCAGCGGATTGCTGTAGTCGTTAAACTTGTCCTTATAGAAGTTATTGTAGTCATCATCCGTCAGCTCGCTCTTGTTTTTCTTCCAGATCGGTGTCATGCTGTTCAGGGTGACCTTCTCGATATATTCCTCGTATTCGTCAGAGTCCTCTTTCTTTCTGGATTTCTTCATATCCATCCGAATCGGGAAGCGAATATAATCGCTGTAACGCTTGATCAATGACTGAATGCGGTACTGATTCAGGAAATCGCTGTACTTTTCTGCTCCTTCTTCCTTGTCTTCTTCATCTGGCAGAATTTCCAATGTGATTTCTGTTCCGACTGTTTCCTTATCACATTCATCAATGGTATAGCCGTCTGTTCCCTCAGACTGCCATACATATGCCTTATCTGCACCAAATGCCTTAGATTTTACAGTAACACGGCTGGCTACCATAAAGGCAGAATAGAAACCAACACCAAATTGACCAATAATCTGATGGTCATCTTCCATCTGATTTTCACTCTTGAACTGCAAGGAGCCACTGTTCGCAATTGTGCCCAGATGTTCCTCCAGCTCTTCCTTTGTCATACCAATTCCATTGTCTTTGATCGTCAGCGTGCGTTCTGCCTCATCCGGAATGATGTCGATCGCAAAATCAGACTTCTTCATATCAATGCTGTCATCTGTCAGAGAGCGAAAATACAGCTTGTCAATGGCATCGCTGGCGTTGGAAATCAACTCCCGCAGAAAGATTTCCTTATGTGTATAAATCGAATGAATCATCAAATCCAAGAGCCGCTTGGATTCCGCTTTAAACTGTTTCTGTTCCATATACCAATCCCGACTGCGTTACCGCAGCCGCTCCCTTCTGAAATTAGCACTCACATCACCAGAGTGCTAACACTATTATAGCACTCGTGCTAAATCCGTCAAGGCGTTTTTTCAATTATTTACAGTTTGTTTACAAATGAAATGCTTGGAAATACCTCGTACAGGTAGAACCATCTACGACCGTCACCGTCCCATTCAACCATTTCAAATGTTCCCTTAATTTATTCTGTATTCGACGCATAATCATTTTTTTGCTTCGGGTTTGGGAATCAAAATTTCCCTCTAAAAATAAAATGACATGCAGCGTCAAGGGTTCTTTTTTCAATTTCCCCCATTTCTTCCAATAACAATCATAAATTTGTGTATCCAACTCTATTCTTCCGGAATATGTAGCTGCTCCTGCCATACAGGCAACCGTAGAAGCAACTTTTTTTGCAACTTCTATGTCAAAGGAATCTTCCATGCGAATCAAGCAATGTTCTGCCCTCAATATGCTTTCCATTTCATTATAATTTGGAGTTTTATCAAGAATGGATTTTTTATGTTGTTCCAAGTTGGTATCGGTACGCCAGATATTTTCCGACTCATATCCGGTACAATTTTTCACTTCAATTAGCATCAAGCGATCTTTTGTCAGCACGATAAAATCAACACCTTTTCCTTCCGGCATTCTTTCTGCAAAAGAATCACGATAAAATTTTGTATCATCAAATTTCATTGCAGCTGCATCCGCTCCAAAATCGAATTGCAGACTTCCTTCTGTCATGATCATGGCATCATCCTCAATTCCCTGTCATAGAGTGCATCAAATTCCTCCATAATCGCATTGTGCTGTATATTCTCCAACGAATCTCCTACTTCTAATTGAATATTCTGTTTTCCATCTGCTTCTGTTTGTTGAAACAGAGAAAAGAATCGAATATCCACATTTTTAGGATTTGCCTTTGGATAAGCGGTCATGAGTTGAAATGCCTGCTGAATAAAATAGCTGTGCGTTGCAATAAAAATCTGAACACCCATTTTTGCCAATTCTGCGAGCATTTGTGTGACATGGTAAATCATTTTTGGATTCATATTAGATTCCGGTTCATCCCAAAATAGAATAGACTGGGAATTCAAACTGCCGGAAAGAATCAAATACATGATAGTAGAAAGTTTTCGATAGCCTTCTGATACAAGCCCCATTTCAAATTCTCCGCCATTTTTCTTTAAATAAAAATGATTATCTTTTTGTACAATGCTGCCATCTACGATATTTTGAAGCTCAGAAAGAACACTTTTTTGCTCTTTTGTATTTGCTCCTTTCTTTAAAGGGCGTAATAATAGCTTTGCCAAATCATAGTAAGTTTCGTCAAACTCAATGTGAAATTCATCATATAAGGATGTAAAATTTCCAGTAGCTGAAATAATCTCCTTTGGCGGAATATAAATTGGTGTAAATGGTTCTATATCACTTTTCAAAATCGCATTCATATCAATTCCATTAACCTGTCGATTCCCAAATCCAAATGATAATTTATCCTGTTGCTCCAAAAGAATTTCTACTTGTGTACGATTACTCCCCTGTTTTCTTCCAACCAGTCGTCCAATTGCATCCCGTTCTGGTCGAAACACACCTGTCACTTTTTGAACCAAATGCTTTTGAAATGGTTCTTTAAAGATTGTTTGTTTTTGATTCATGCTATCTGAAATGGCTTTGGCAGAAGCATAGAGGATTTTTAAAATGGCTGTTTTCCCAGTAGAGTTTTCCCCAAAGATTAAATTGATCCCATCGGAAAACGGCATGGAAAGCGAATGAAATATCATAAAATTTTCTAATTCTACCTGCTTTATTTTCAAGAAAATCACCTTTCTTTCTGTCGTATTGACTACTATTATTATATCGTTATGCTTTCCAAAAGTCAACCACATTATACAGACGGAATCAAAAAGGCTGTCGTATTTTCACATCCGAAAAGTTTTATAAAAAGGATTCCACATTGCTTTTATCCATTTCAGAGCCGCTTTCCGCTGTCCTTTTTCTACCATCTTATCTTATGATCTCCCCGCCATCTAATGCAAATCCCGCTGCTGTTCCTGTACAGTAATCTATTTCCATACAATTTTAGAAAAATTCATGTTAATTCAGACAGTTTATTTGCAGCAGTTTCATCTTATTTCTAATATTATAAACTTTTATGAATAAACAACTAAATTCAAACCGAACGGCTTGTCAGACAGCAAAAACTATGCTACAATGAAGGAGATTGCTGTTTTAGATCAGATCCATTCTGAAATCGTTTCCGTACAGCATGACAGAGTCCAATGGCAGGGATGCAAATGAAAAACCAAAGAATCGAAAATGGCAGGCAAATCTGCCCGAACAGGTTCAACGGAACCTCCCGGTAACTCCAAACGTGCCACTGCATAATCAAATTATCCAGCACCCCCACCACCATCTCCAGTGCCGTAATCATACAAGCACCGGAAACCGCCTGCAAAAACAGCGTATGCGGCGGGGCTGTCCCATGCATCCAGTAGAGTAATATCCCCACAATTCCACCAAGCAGGGTCATCGTCCAATGCGTATAGCCTCTTGCAGCAATCTCCAGAAGACTATAAATAAAACAGCCGAGTAAAAACATAAATGCCAGCTCGTAGCTGTGAATTTTCTGCGGTGCGGTCATATATCTCACCTTCTTTATTTTGATTGATTTTACACTGCAAGTTTGTTCTGCCTTTTAGTATAAACCAGAATGCTTGTGGTATACCATATAGAAAGAAAGGAATTTTATCCATGAGAAGAAGTGGTATTCTAATGCACATTTCCAGCCTGCCCTCCCGCTATGGCATCGGCAAGCTGGGCAAATCCGCTTACCAGTTTGCGGATTTTCTCAAAAAAAGCGGCGTTTCCGTGTGGCAAATTCTTCCGCTCTCTCCAACCAGCTACGGCGACTCCCCCTATCAATCCTTCTCCGCCTATGCCGGCAACCCATACTTCATTGACTTTGAATTGCTGGAAGAGCAGGGGCTGCTTCAGCACACAGACTATGCAGACCTGAACTGGGGCAGTCCGAACAAAGTCGATTACGAGCGACTCTATCAGATGTGTTTCCCTATTCTGCGGAAAGCATTCACCGCTTTTGACCGCAAAGATCCAGATTATCTTGCGTTCTGTGAAAAGCAACACACCTGGCTGCCGGATTATGCCCTGTTTATGGCATTGAAATTTGCCCATGATGGAAAAGCATGGGATCAATGGGAACCGGAACTGGCAATGCGGGATCCAGAAGCCCTTCAGAATGCTTGTTCTCAATATGCAGAAGAGGTGCAGTTCTTTCAGGTAATGCAGTACTGGTTCTATACACAGTGGGACAAGCTCAAAACCTACTGCAATCAAAACGGTCTGGAACTGATTGGCGATATGCCGATTTACGTTTCCTATGACAGCGTAGAGGTCTGGGCACAGCCGGAACTGTTTGAACTGGATGAACAACATAAACCGATCTCTGTTGCCGGATGTCCGCCGGATGTCTTTTCGCCGACCGGTCAGCTTTGGGGCAATCCGCTCTATGACTGGGATTATCACAAGAAAACTGGCTATCAATGGTGGATTCAGCGGCTGGCATTTGCGACTTCCATTTATGATACTGTCCGCATTGACCATTTCCGTGGTTTTGAAAGCTACTACAGCATTCCCTACGGCAATCCAACTGCGGAAATCGGCGAATGGCGGAAGGGGCCGAATACCGCCCTGTTTACCGCCGCACAAAAAGCACTCGGCAAGCTGTCGATCATTGCAGAAGACCTTGGGTTCATCACACCGGAGGTACAGGAAATGCTGGACGCCTGCGGCTATCCAGGCATGAAGATAACACAGTTTGCCTTCAGTGAAGGGGCAAAAAGTACCTATCTGCCGCAGAATTACAAAACCACCAATTGCATTGCCTACACTGGCACACATGATAATATGACTCTGAACGGCTGGGTTTACGGTGCGACGGACAAGGAAATCAACTTTGCAAAACGTTATCTACGGGTCAGAGACCGAAAGGACTTACCAGAAGCTATGCTGCGTCTCACCTGGGGCAGTGTCGCAGACCTCGCCATCGGACAAGTGCAGGACTTCTTACAGGAACCGGCAAATGCACGGATGAATACACCGTCGACAGCATTCGGCAACTGGCAGTACCGCACTTCTGCAAAGCAGTTCAATCACAAGCTTTCTAAGAAAATTTATCAGCTCAACGCCCTGTATAACCGTCTGCCGGAAGCAGAAGCGGATACAGAGGAAATGGAACAGGAGGACTAATTCCCATGCAGAAAGATATTTTTAAAAATCAACTGACACAGGCACTCGCCGGTATTGCACCGCAGGAGGCGACCCCACAGCAGCTGCATCAGGCAATTGGCGATGTGATCATGCACAATATTGCAGCAGACTGGAGCAAAAGCACACAGGCACACGAACAAAACCGCCATGCTTGCTACTTTTCCATGGAATTTCTGGTTGGTCGTGCGGTTTTCAATAACCTGCTCTGTCTCGGCTGCTATGACGAAGTGGAGGCAGCTTTACAGGAACTGGGCGTTTCGCTCTCTTCTCTGGAGGAAATTGAAGACGCTGCCCTCGGCAACGGCGGTCTCGGCAGGCTGGCAGCCTGTTTCCTTGACAGTGCAGCCACACTGAACTTACCGCTGGATGGCTACGGCATTCGTTACAAATATGGTCTGTTCAAGCAGTCGATTGTGGACGGTTTCCAGAAGGAAGAACCGGACAACTGGATGCAGTATGGGGATGCTTGGTCCGTTCGCTGTGAGAAGGATGCCGTATTGGTACATTTTAACGGGCAGACCGTCAAAGCAGTACCATATGATATGCCGGTCATCGGCTGCAAGACCTCACACATCAGTACACTGCGTCTGTGGCAGGCAGAACCCGTGCAGACTTTTGACTTTGACTTGTTCAACCAGCAAAAATATCTGGAAGCCGCTGCCGAAACCGTTTATGCGGAAGACATCTCCCGTGTCCTCTATCCAAACGATGACACCTGGGAGGGGAAGAAGCTTCGTCTGAAACAGCAGTACTTCTTCTGTGCAGCTTCCCTGTCTGATATTCTGAAAAAGCACAAGGCAACCTATGGCACACTGGACAATTTGGCAGACAAGCTTGCCGTACAGCTGAACGATACCCATCCGGTCATCTCCATTCCGGAACTGATTCGCCTGCTGATACTGGATGACAGCAGCCGGACATTTGCGGATGCCTTTGCGATTGCACAAAAGGTCTTCCGCTATACCAATCATACGGTTATGCCGGAGGCACTGGAAAAATGGGACTGCCATCTGGTAGAAGAGCTGCTGCCGCAGCTGTACCCGATTATTGTACAAATCAATGAGGCACTGCTGACGGAGTTGTATCAGAAAAATATTCCAACCGAGCAGATTGCGAAAATGAAAATTATTCAGAATGGCATGGTGCACATGGCACACCTGGCGGTTTATGCCTCCTCTTATACCAACGGTGTAGCTGCTATTCACACACAGATTCTGAAGGATACCGTATTGGCAGACTGGTACAAAATCTGGCCGGAACGGTTCTTCAATGAGACAAACGGCATCACCCAGCGGCGTTGGCTGGCACTGTGCAACCGGGAACTGTCCGGACTGCTGACCGAATTGACAGGTT
>DYCW01000154.1 GCA_019417865.1 Ruminococcus sp.
ATATAATTTTGCTTATAAATATATAAAATAGAAATAAATTATAAAATAATATTATTTTATAATTTATTTTTAAAAATATTAAATGCTTTGATGCTGTTATTGCATTTGGTGCATGGATGTCCGAGGTACTGCCACAACACGCTTCCCCTCTTAAGCACTTGTGCGACATCCTTTCGGGGACAACGTTCGACTTTTGGTAGTTGGGGGTGCAGGGAGCCTTTATTAGCGTTGTTGCTGAATAATTATACAAATTACAAAGTGAAGGGGCTGTTCTAACTGAGCAGTCCTTTTTCTATGAAATGCAAGTTTGACGAATAAGTTTTTATTCGATGAACCACGAACTATGCTAAGCTGATTTAATTTGGCAGCGATAGTAATGTGTTTTCATTAAAATGTATATAATATTTATAAAAATTTTTATATTATGCAAGGACAAGGAAATGCTCATTTCCTCTGTTTTTAGTATAATTTCTTCTCTTTTGTATACGCTAAGGAAAAAGAGAGGGAATTATAATGGAGTTATTAAAAATTGCTTTCACATCAGTAATAAGTGTTATCACATTATTTCTTCTGACAAAATTGATGGGCAATAAACAAATTTCTCAGCTGAGCATGTTTGATTATATCATCGGAATTTCTATCGGTTCGATTGCAGCTGAATTTGCGACTGAACTTGAAAATCCGGAGAGGACGCTTGTTGCTATGATTATCTATGCCGTTAGTGCTTATTTGGTTTCATTGGTGACAGGAAAATCAACGCATATGCGTAAAATCATAATTGGCAAACCATTGATCCTGTTTGATAAAGGAAAGCTTTATCGTGAGAATTTCAAAAAGGCAAAAATTGACATCAGTGACTTTCTAACACATTGTCGAAATCAAGGATATTTTGATTTGTCTCAAATGCAGACTGCTGTATTTGAATATAATGGTTCCATTAGTATTCTTCCTACAGAAGCCAATCGACCGCTTTCACCATCTGATATGAACATGAATCCCATTCAGCAGGAGATCCTGGTAAATGTCATCTTGGATGGAAATATCAATGAAGAAAACTTGAAATATACAGGGAATAATAAAATATGGCTGGAAAAGCAACTGCACGATCAAGGATTTCATCATGCAGATGAAATTTTTCTTGGTTCGGTTAATACGGTTGATAATACGCTTTTATTATATGCAACAGAGGTTGGCAACAAGAAGTGTGACCCATTTGAATAAAATGGATCACGCAACAAAAATAAATACTTTTTAAATCTTATGGATTCGGTTTTTCGATTCATTTCTGAAAAACTATAGTAAAATTTGTTTTGTTGCAACTTGTTCACAAAAGTGTTTATCATGTTCCACAAACAGTAGTGTAGCACAGGAAGTTTTCAGTAGTTCCTCAATTTGGATTCTGGAGAGTATGTCAATATAATTCAGCGGCTCATCCCAGATATAAAGGTGTGCTTGCTCTGACAAGCTTCGGGCAAGCATAACTTTTTTCTTCTGACCCTGACTATAGCTGTCAATAGAGCGTGAAAACAGCTCTCTTGAAAAATCCAACTTTCGCAGAATGGCTTTGAACAAAGTGTTGTCCACCTCATAGTTTTCGATGTAATCATCCAGCGTCCCACATAAGCTGTCCGCTGATTGACAAACGTATGAAATTTTCAATTGGTTTCCTCTGATGATAACCCCTTTATAGTCTTCTGTTTCTCCTAGAATCAATCGGATAAGACTGGTTTTCCCACTTCCATTTCGTCCACAAATGGCAATCCGATCTCCTTGATTTACAGTAAAATTGATATTCTCAAAAATGGTTTTATCATGATAGGAAAATGAAACATTTTTAAAATCAATCAATTTAGAACTATGATGTTTTAAATATGATAATTTTAGAGTAGATATTTCCTCTACATTCTGCAACAATTGACTTTTTTCTGCAATCTGTTTTTCCACTCGTTTTTCAATTGACTTTGCACGGTTCATCAATTTGCCAGCCTTTTTTGCAACGGAAACTCTTCTGGTGATAGATTTTTCAACCTTTGTTGGATCGAAACCTATTTTTGTGGCAGCGACTTTATCAGAATGAGCGGCAACTTTTTTCGCAGTCTGTTTCAGCTGATGAATTTCCTTTTTCAATTGTTCATTTTTTGTTTGTTCAAACTGCTCCTGTCGTTGGCGATTTTCATTCCAAGAGCTGAAATTTCCCTTCTGGACCTGAATATTTGTTTTATTGAGAACTAAAATATGATCAATACAAGCGTCAAGAAAATCTCTGTCGTGGGAAACAAGAATAAATCCAGATTTTCTTTGCAGGTAAGCAGCAAGAACTTCTCTTGCATGCCTGTCAAGATGATTGGTAGGCTCATCTATCAGCAAAAAGCTGTTTTCTCGCAGAAACATTCCTATGATAAGAATTTTTGTCTGCTCTCCGTTTGATAAGGTGGAAAATTGACGATAGAGCAAATCGTCATCAACCTCCAGCAAATGCAGCTCTCGCCTGATCTGCCAATCCTCCGCCAGTGGTGCGATTTCTTGAATTACGTCAACAGTAAAATAGGAAGATTTCGGCATATACGGAAAGTATTCAAAATCTACTGATGATACGATTTTACCTGTATATCCAAGCTCACCCCTCAGCAATCGAAGTAAAGTCGTTTTACCCCGACCATTGCGACCTGTGAAGCCAAGTTTCCATTTCGTATCCAACTGCAAATTTACATTTTCAAATACATTTTCAAAGCTGCCATCGTAACCAAATGACAGATTCTGAATTTTAATCAGCGACATATATATTCCTCCGTGTTCTATATCAAAATAAAAAAGACTGCAGAAAATATCCGCAGTCTTCTGAACACGAAAAAGATACACGCACAATAGGGCATCTATTATTCAAGAAAGAGCGAACATTTCCTGCTCGCATATCAATACACAGCAAATAGCACAGGTATTACTCTGTGCCAAAACGGTATCATGATATGCAAAAATTAGCAAGAAATTGTACGCATCTTTCCACCTCAAATCATTTTTATTGATTCTTATCATAACACAACCAAAACGTCTTGTCAAGCTTTTTTATAATTTTGGGCTACGGAAATCAATTTTCGCCAATCACACTCAAAACGGAGAAAACATTGATTGAGCGTTTATTAT
>DYCW01000155.1 GCA_019417865.1 Ruminococcus sp.
ATATAGTTATATTAAGTACACGTGAGTCCGAAGAATAAGTTTAATCCGCTAGCACGGTTTGTGATTGGCAGCGATAGGATGCATTTTAGTTGGACGCACATTCCATACCGTTATGGTTTCAGCCGGCGTTCTGAAATAGCAGGACTTTTGTAATCGTAGAAGACATTATATTTTCGCTCGTTGTGTGTACGTACGCTGATGACCAGTCCAAGTGCGATATACATACTCAGGGTGGATGTACCGCCCGCACTTAAAAACGGCAGCGGAACACCGATTACCGGCATTACTTTCAGTACCATACCGATGTTCATAAAGCAGTGTGTGAAGATCATAGAGGACACACCGACGCAGAGAAACAGCCCTTGTCGGTCATTGGCATGCAGGCCATTTGTCAGTGTCCGCAGGCAGAGAAAGACCATGACCAATACCACTGCCATTGCACCGACAAAGCCAAGCGTTTCGCCGATGTAGGAAAAGATAAAGTCGTTGTGCATTTCTGGTACAGAAATATAGTCCTCTGCATCAAATAATCCGATACCAAACAATTTGCCGGAGGCAAGTGCTGTCAGTCCCAGGTCTTGTTGATACTCTAACCCCTCTGGATCCGTGCCGGGATGTAGGAGCACTAAGATTCTGTTTTTATGCGTGCTTCCAAGGACAAAATTCCATGCCAAAACCAAAACCGTTGGCACCGCAATCATACCGGCAAGGATATATTTCCACGAAATGCGTGCAATTATTATCATCGCTGCAAAAATAAATGCAAATACAATGGCAGTACCATAGTCGCCCTGTAGGACAACCAATCCTATGGGAAGGCAGCCGTGCAGAATCAAAAGCAGCATATGGAACGGACGGTTCATATTCTCTTCGTCCTTTGCAAGATGCAGGGAGAATGTCAGAATAAAGGCAAGCTTGAGAATTTCTGCTGGCTGTAGGGTAATACTGCCGATTTGCAGCCATGCTTGGTCGTCTGCACCGGGACGCTGATAACCAAGGGAGGTAAACGTCAATAGTACCAATATCAATGCAACGGGAGCATAGATAAACCAGAATCGGGCGATTTTATGGTAGTCAATTGCTGCCAGAATCAAAACGGAACACACACCGATACCGACGGCCATTAACTGAACAATATAATCATCATCATCAATTTCTGCCAAGACATGATTGGCATAAATGGAATAAAGCAGCAGCACACTGAGTGTAGAGCAGAGCAAGGCGGCGAGCAGCAGCGACTTGTCCAGCTTTCTCCAATAACGGGCAACTGCCTGTAAGACAGATTTCATGGGAACTCCTTTCTAATGTTGCGGGGGAATCTTTCTTTTTTCAGCAGCCAGCTTGTCAGATTGGTGGAAGATACTTCCAGCTTAGACTGCAATATTGAATGGCTGCTGCCATATGTCGCCGCAAAATGCAGTCACTGCCAGCAAGGTCAGCAATTGTGCGGCTAACTTTTAGCAGTCTGTCATAGGAACGGGCACTCAGACCCAGACGGTCAAAGGCATCCTGTATCAATTTTTCTGCCGCAGTTTCCATCGGACAGTATTGCTGTAACTTTCCAGCTGGAATCTGTGCATTACAGAAAATGGAAGTCCCAGAAAACCGTGCTTTCTGCATCTCTCTGGCAGCCTGTACCCGTTTGCGGATGTCAGCGGAGGATTCCGCTTTTTCTGTGGCTGCCAAATCCTCGTAGGAAACAGGGTCTACTTCCACTTGTAAGTCAAAGCGTTCCAGCAATGGTCCGGAAATACGGGAGCGATAACGCTGTACTGCCTGTGGGGAACAGGTGCAACGCCGTTTCGGATGTCCGAAATAGCCGCATGGACAAGGATTCATTGCCCCAACCAGCATAAAGCGGCACGGATAGGAAATGGTGCCAGCTGCACGGGTAATGGTGACCATATGGTCTTCCAGTGGCTGTCGCATAATGTCCAGTGTATGGCGGTCAAACTCTGCCAGTTCATCTAAAAAGAGCAGTCCGTTGTGGGCAAGGGAGATTTCGCCGGGATGGGGAATGCTGCCGCCGCCCACTAAGCCAACACCGGAAATGGTGTGATGCGGTGCCCGAAACGGACGCTGTGTAATCAGCGGTTTTTTCGGGTTCAGCAAGCCGGAAATGGAGTAGATATTGGTGGTTTCAATGGATTCTTCCATGGTCATTTCCGGCAGAATGTACGGCAGCCGTTTAGCAAGCATACTCTTACCGCTGCCGGGCGGGCCGACCATCAGGACATTGTGTCCGCCGGCGGCAACAATTTCCAATGCTCGTTTGACATGCTGCTGTCCTTTGACGTCAGAAAAGTCCAGCAGATTATCCAAGGAATCATCTGCGGCAAGGTCTGCCGGTTGTGCAGGCAGGAGGGGAATATCGCCCTCCAGATGGTCAAGCAGTTCGCCGATGTTATGTACCCCGAAGACCTTGACATCTTGAATTGTGGCAGCTTCCGCTGCATTGTCTGCCGGTACATACAGTTCCTCTACGCCTAAACTTCGGGCAAGGATGGTCATCGGCAGAACCCCGTTGACGCTGCGGACTTCTCCGCTCAGAGAGACTTCTCCAATGAAAAATTTGTCGTTCATGGAAACGGAGAGATGTCCCATACTTTTGAGAATGCCGACAAGAATGGCAAGGTCATGCATTGTGCCGCTTTTTTTCACATCAGCTGGAGCCAGATTGACAACAATATGTTTTGGCGGTAGGGTGACGGCAATGGAGTATAAGGCAGCACGGATTCGTTCCCGGCTTTCCTTGACGGCGATATCCGGCAGACCAACAATATCAAAATGCGGCATACCTTTACTGATATCGACTTCCACATCGACTGGAAAGGCATTTAAACCGAATAATCCCAAGCTTTTGATTTTTGCAAACACAGTTTGTTCCTCCTGTTTTTTGTTTCTTTTTCAGTATACCATGTGACCGCCGAAAAGTAAATACAATAAAACGTAAAATGTAATAC
>DYCW01000156.1 GCA_019417865.1 Ruminococcus sp.
GTACGCACGGTGGTGTGAGAGGTCGGCGGCGTGTTGCCGCCTCCTACTCGATTGCTGGTTTTTAGCGGAAAGGAGATGTTTCTGTGTTAAAGCAGAAAACAAGTTTCTATGGGCAGTCCGTTGGAGATGGCAATCCAAAGTCGACAGTAGGCTGCAATGGGAGCAATGTCGTACAGCGGTTTGACTGACAGGGTTTCCCATTGCTTTTTGGTATCATAATCCGTCTGATCGGAACGGCAGCCGGTTAAAAAGAACGGAATTTGCCGTTCTGCGGCGGTATTTGCCAGAGAAAGAAAAACAGAATCCGTGCAGACTGTTCCAGAATGGTAGCACTGATAGAGAATGGCTTTTATGTCAGTTGGAATATTGGGCAGCGGGTTGCCGACTGCCGCAGTTAGTTGCAGTAGCGGTGCAGGCTGTAGCAGCTGGAATGGTTCTGAGAGTGGCAGCAGTGGTTTCCGGTGCATGCGTGCCATCTTTTGGTGAAATTGTCCTTCGGCATCATAAACGCCGTAGACGGCATCACAGAAGCTGTAAATATCCCCGCTGCCCGGCAGCTGTTGGAGCAGTCGGGTTGCCTCGTGCATCACAGGAATTTTGTCCAGGTTACAGTGGCTGACAAATACCCCTGTTTTTGCCTGTTCCTGCAAAAAACGAACGGCGTAGGCAAAGTTGCTCCATCCGTTTGCAGCTGGATTGGTAAGCGGTTCGTTGCTTGCCACTAATACCAGCGGCGTCAAATCTGTCCCGAGTGCATAGCCCAATACCGCTGCTGTATAGGCAAGTGTGTCTGAACCATGCAGCAGAATCCAGCCGTCACAGTCCTCTGTCAGGATCCGCTGCCGTACATGGTTTACCAGTAGGGAAAGGGATTCACCAGTCATCTGTTCGCTGAAGAGATGCAGCGGCTCAGATGCAATCACCGTAACACCTTTGAGGAAGCCACGTTCTTCTGCTCCCTGTAAGAGCAGATAGGTAGTTTGTTCTGCCAGGGAAAGATAGCCGTCTGCTGCCAGTTGGCTGCCGATGGTACCGCCTGTAAAAATGATACCCAGTTTCATATGCGTTCCTTTCCTGTTAAAAATAACGGAGATCCTGTTTGTTTGCCGTATATGGAGCGATTTCCATTGCAAAGCCTTGCAACGGTACACACTACAGCGAAATAGGGAAAATAGGAAAATCCGAAGACTTCTGTTCCAATGCAAATGGGTGCGAGCAGTGTGTTGGAGGCACTGCCAAAGACTGCTGCGTAGCAGAGGGCGGCTGCCAGCATGGTTGGAATACCAAGGCAGGGTGCAAGGACAGCACCCAGACAAGCACCAATGGCAAACAGTGGCGTCACTTCCCCGCCCTGAAAGCCGATGGAAAGCGTTAGAACCGTTAAGAGTAGTTTGCACAAAAAGTCAAAGCAATATACGGTTTCTCCGCTGTAAGTCAGCTGAATCAGATTGGTGCCCAGTCCCGCATATCGTCCTTTTCCGCATACATAGAGCAGAATTGCTAACACAGCACCGCAGACGGCAATGCGAACGAGCGGATTCGGTAGCCACTTTGCAGCCTGTTGCTTGCCAATTCGCAGTAGAAGCGTAAATAGTCCGCCAGTCAGTCCCGCAGCGATGCCAAGCAGCAGGATCTGAAAGGAGAGTGGCGAAACAGTTGTTTCCGGCAGGACAACCTGAAAGGTTTCCAGTCCCAGAGCAAGGGAAACAAAATAAGCAGTCACTGCGGAAAGAACTGACGGTAGGAGGGCACGGTATTCCAGTTTGCCAACCGCCAAAACTTCCAGTGCAAAGCAGACAGCGGCAAGCGGTGTGTGAAACAATCCACTGAAGCCAGCAGCCATGCCGGAGATGGTGAGAATTTGGACAGCATTGGGTATCTGCCGGAAAACAGGAATTCGGCTGCCGGTACAGTGTGCAACGGTTGCACCAAGTTGTACCGCAACGCCTTCCCGACCGGCACTGCCGCCACAGAGGTGTGTGAGCCAAGTGCTGCCGATGAGCAAGGGAATCAGACGCAGGGGAATGTGGTTGGCGTTGCCGTTGGCAGCGTCAAAAATCAGATGCATGCCTTGGCTGCTTTCCTTGCCGTACTTTTGGTAGATCCAGACCATCAGTACACCGGCGAGCGGTAGAAACGGCAGAAACCAGAGCATGTGTGCCGTGCGAATGGTTCCAATCCAGAGCAGTACTCGCCCGAATCCGGCAGTGATGGCACCGGTTAGGATGCCGGTTCCGGTTGCCAGCAGGCATAGCAGCAGCGTGGGAAGCAGAGAAAATGATTTTGGTGGTTGCATAGAATGCCTCTTTTCTGTTGAAAATCTTCTTTCGTAGTATACCAGAAAGCCAGAAAAATTGCAAGAAAAAACCGCCCTGAAAAGTAAGGCGGCTTTGTAGACAGTTTGGGGAAGATTTACTTTTTTTCAGTGGTTTCCTGCACTTTTTTCTTTCCAGCATATTCCCGTATTTTTTGGATCAGGCTGAACAGCAGAAATATTGCCAGATTGGCAACTACAACACTTGCCCCCACTGGTGTATCAAACTGATATGATCCTGCCATGCCGGCACAGAAACAAATCACCGAGAGAACCGCTGCACAGAGGATTACCAGCGAAAACCGTTTGAACAGTCGCATGGAAGAGAGTGCAGGGAAGATAATCAGGCTGCTGATGAGCAACGCCCCCATCATTCTCATGCCGAGGACAACGGTAATTGCCGTTAAAATGGCGATGAGCGTATTATAAAACGAAACGGAAACACCGGTTGCCTGTGCAAAATTTTCATCAAAGGTAATCGCAAAAATCCGGTGATAACAGAGGGCAAACAACCCCAGTACCGCAATGGATAGAATGAGGCTCACCCAGACATCTTCTTTGCCGATTGCCAGAATACTGCCGAACATATAGCTTGCGACATCGGTATTGATACCGGTTTTGAGAGAGGTTACAATGATGCCAATGGCAAGCGAAGCAGCAGAGACGACGGCAATGGCTGCATCACTCTTGACGTTTGCCCGTTCTGTAATCCGCAATAGGAAAAAGGCAGCCACTGCCACCACAGGAATGGAGAATTGCAGCGGTGCCCAGCCAAATGCCAGTGCCACAGAAAGTGCACCAAAGGAAACGTGTGACAGCCCGTCTCCAATCATGGAGAAGCGTTTTAATACCAGACTCACCCCCAGCAAAGCCGCACAGAGCGACACAAAAACACCCACCAGCAAAGCCCGCCGGATAAAGGCAAATGAAAGCATATCGACTATAAAATCCATGTTGAAACCTCCGTTTGTTTAAGACTTTTGATGGCTGCGGTAGGCTGCCGCTGTGTCATAGGTATAGGTTTTCTGTCCAAGGTGCAGAATATGTTTGGCATAGTAGACCGCCCGTTGTACATCATGGGTCACCATGACAATGGTAATCTGTTCGGTACGGTTCAGAGTTTGCAGCACTTGATAGAGTTCTTCCGAGGCAACGGGATCCAGCCCTGTGGTTGGCTCGTCCAGAATGAGCAGCTTTTGTGCCGCACAGAGTGCCCGTGCCAACAGGACACGTTGCTGCTGTCCGCCGGATAGCTCTCGATAGCAGCGTTTTTGCAGAGAAGCAATGCCGAGTTTTTCCATTGCCTGTTGGGCAGCTGTTTTTTCGGCGGCGGTAAAAAAGGGTCGGTGCCGCATTTGGTTGAGAAAGCCAGAGCGGACAATTTCCCGTACACTTGCCGGAAAATCTCGTTGTGCCGGTGTCTGTTGCGGCAAATAGCCAATGTCGCTGCGTTTCCAATTTCCGGTCAGTTGAATTTCGCCTTTGAGTGGACGCAGCAGTCCCAGCATACTTTTGACGAAGGTACTTTTTCCAGAGCCGTTCTCGCCGATGATACAGAGATAATCGCCCTCGGAGATGGTGAGATTTAAGTCCGACGTGGTGACGATATTTTCATATCCCAATGTGACATGGGAAAATTGTAATGCAGATGTTTCCATAGTAGGGAGATTCCTTTCTGAATATACGTTTCAGGAACAAGTTTTCCATTGTATTTCGTTCAGTTTTGCAGTGCCTGCAAATTCCGCCGCATCAGACTAACATAGGTTTCGCCGTTGTCAAAGTCAGCTTGTGTGACGGTATGGCAGGATTGAAAGATAGTCGGGACGGCTCCGGTTTGTTCACCGATGACTTCGGCAACGGACGGGCTGCTGACTTCAAAGTAGTAGACTTTTGATAAGTGATGTTCTTCTGCCAGTTCCATCAGATGGGAGATGGTTGCCACACTTGGCTCTGTATCGGAACTGCATCCAGAAAAAGCAGCATAGCAGTGCAGCCCATAGGTGTTTGCAAAATATTGCAGCGGGAACTTATCCGCAAATAATAGCGTCTGGTGTTCTGACTCAGAGAAATAGACCGAAAAATCCTGATGCAGTGTCTTCAGTTCTGCTGCATAGGCATCTGCATTTTTTCGGTAAGTCGTTGCATTCGCAGGATCTGCCTCACAGATGGCATTGCAGACCACATATAACAGATCCTTCGCAATCATTGGTGATGTCCAGATATGTTCATCATATTCTATACTGCTTTCTCCGTCTGCATGGCTGTGGTCGTGGGAAGGATCCGTGCAGGGTTCTGTGTCTTCCAATTCTTCGTGGTCATGTTCATCATGTATTTCGTATTCGTCTTCTTTGTGTACATCCTCTGCCGTGTGTTCATGATCGTGGTCGTGTTCCAGCTCACTGCCCTCCAATTCTGTTTCCTCCAAAAGCGGAGCAAAATCCATCATGCAGCGGACAATCCGGTCGGGATGGGATTGTTCATCGGCTTCCAGTATCTCCGAGACCCAGTGTTCCATATGACCGCCGTTGTACAGGAAAATATCTGCATTCTGAATTGCAAGAATATCAGAGGGTGCTGGTTCAAAAGAATGGCTCTCCATACCGGGGGAGAGCAACAGCTGAACGGAAATTGTATTGGTATTTTGTAGTACAGCACGGGCAAAATCATAATAGCAAAAAAGCGTAGTAACCAGGTTTAGTTTTTCAGATGGTTTAGTAGCCGTTTGTGCCGCAGGCGTACAGCCACAGAGCAGTGTCCCGCAGAGCAAACCGCAGAGTATGGTCTTCCATTGCATGGTTTTCTCTCCTAATTGCATGGTATCAGATTTGAAATTGAAATTGATTTTCAATTTCAGAATGTTATTATAGCACGTTCCAGATGAAATGTCAATAGGGCAGTTGACGTTTTTTTCAAATTATGTTATAGTAGAAAAACGACAATGACCGCAAGGAAAGAGAGGGAAGGGGAATATGATACAATCAAAAAACGCATCGGTTTTTTCATCATTTTTTCACTATGTCAGTCTAAATGTACTCGCCATGCTCGGCACATCCTGTTATATTTTAGCAGATACTTTTTTTATTGCAAACGGGATTGGGGAAGATGGTCTGACCGCATTGAATCTGGTTTTGCCGTTGTTTAATGTGTTAAATGCGACTGGTTTGATGATTGGCATTGGTGGGGCAACCAAATATGCGATTTATCGGGCAAGAGGAGAAAAAGAAGAAGGCAGTCGTATCTTTTTTCATGCGTTGCTGCTGGCATTGCTGGCAAGTGTGTTGTTTATCGCAATTGGCGTATGGTTTGCTGAGCCGATTTGCCGCTGGCTTGGCAGCAATGCGGCAACCCATGCGGACATGGTGATCTATCTGCGGACGCTGTATTGTTTTGCACCGTTGTTCCTGTGTAATCAGTTGTTTGCAGCGTTTGTGCGGAATGATGGTGCACCGAATCGTGTCATGGCAGCTACCATGCTTGGTACATTGAGCAATATTGTTTTGGATTATGTTTTTATTTTTCCGTTTGACATGGGAATGCTGGGAGCCGTGCTGGCAACTGCCTGTGCTCCGTTAGTGGGGATTGGGATTCAGTTGTTCTATTTTCGGAAATCGTCTTGTCAGTTGCGGTTACAGCCGTGTCAGATACAGGCACATTTTTTAAAGCCGATTTTTCTGTTGGGCGGAGCAGAGTGGATTACAGAGGTGGCATCGGGTATTGTGATCTGTTGTTTTAACTTTGTCATTCTGCGGGAAGCTGGCAATACAGGGGTTGCAGCTTATGGCATCATTGCAAATATTGCCATGGTAGCCGCCTGTCTCTGTACTGGAATTGCACAAGGCGTGCAGCCGTTAATCAGTCATAGCTACGGAAAGGGAGAGACGCAGCAGGTACGAAATTTACTACAGCTGACACTGGAGACAGCACTGGGTTTTGCCATTATACTGTATGGTGTTTTATTTGGATTTACAGAATGGATTGTCAGTCTGTTCAATACAGATGAAAATGTCGTTTTAAAGGAAATGGCAGAAAGTGGTGTACGAATTTATTTTCTTGCATTTTTCTTTGCAGGCTGTAATATTGCAGCATCTGCGTTTTTCAGTGCAGTAGAACGCCCATTCTTTTCTTTTTGTATTTCCCTGTTGCGGAGCGGTGTGATTTTACTTCCGGTACTGTTTGCATTTGCAGCGGTTTGGCATATGAATGGCATCTGGGCATCCTATCCGGTTGCGGAGTGTGTGACATGTGTGGTAGTTTTGATATTATTGATACGATTCTGGAGAAGAAAGAGAAGGATTTCATAGGAAACAAAACGATTTTGCAACTCCTGCGGATTCTTTTCTATACAAAGCAGCATCTTGGCAAATCTCATAAAGTGTGTTATAATAAAGAAAACATGCCATTCATAGGAGGTCATCTCTATGCTTTATACTTATCGTCTGAAAACACCCGCAGAAGGTTTTTTGTCCATTACTGCACAAGTCAAAGGAGCAGTTGCGGAAAGCGGTGTGCAAAGCGGCATCTGTGTGGTGTTTTGTCCGCATACCACTGCTGGTATTACAATTAACGAAAATGCAGATCCTGACGTACAGACGGACTTGCTGCTTGCTTATCAGTCAGCATTTCCGGATCGTGCTGCGTTTCAACACTGTGAGGGAAACTCTGCTGCTCACGCAAAAGCATCTGCCATGGGCAGCAGTGCTACAATCATCATTGAGAACGGCACATTGCTGCTTGGCACTTGGCAGGGTATTTATTTCTGTGAATTTGATGGGCCACGTAGCCGAACATTTTATGTAAAAATAATAGAAGCAAAATAATTTTTATCAAAGCAGGGAACAGGAGGGGCCTTTATGACAACAGAAATTGCAAAATTGCAGGAGATTGTACAGTCTGCAAAACGAATGGTCTTTTTTGGTGGAGCTGGTGTTTCTACAGAAAGTGGGATTCCCGACTTTCGCAGTCAGGATGGTCTGTATCATCAAAAATATGATGTGCCACCGGAAACCATTCTCAGTCATACGTATTTTGTACGGCACACAGAGGCATTCTATCGCTTCTATCGGGACAAGATGATCTGTCTCACTGCAAAGCCAAATGCCGCCCATAAAAAACTCGCAGAGCTGGAGCAAAAAGGGATACTCTCTGCGATTGTGACACAGAACATTGACGGCTTGCATCAAATGGCGGGCAGCAAAACGGTTTATGAGCTGCATGGCAGTGTACATCGGAATTTCTGTCAGAACTGTGGTGCGTCGTATGATGCTGCATGGATTCTGCAAACAGAGGGCGTCCCGCACTGTCCGAAGTGTGGCGGATTGGTGAAGCCGGATGTCGTACTATATGAAGAATCGCTTCCGACAGAAACCGTTGAAAATGCTGTGACTGCCATTGCAGAGGCAGATGTGCTGTTGGTGGGTGGTACCTCGCTTGCAGTGTATCCGGCAGCTGGACTGCTGCGGTATTTCAGCGGAGAGCATCTTGTAGTATTGAATCGGGATGCGACACAGATTGATCGACAGGCGGAACTTTGTATGCGAGAGAAAATCGGTACGGTATTGTCACAGATTTCTATACCGTAACTGGTTTACAGCATAGGCGAAATACGCTTTTTAAGTTGGATTTCTATCAGAAGGGATTGTTGTAATGTAACTCTATAAAAGCGTGTTAATGCGTAAGGCTGCGTTTTTTATGTAATGCCCAGAGCCGCATGATCTGTCCAAGTACTACGCCAACGAGAATGGCTGCAAGGATTGTACCGATTCCAACACTGCCCAGATTATGCAGTACAAGTAAACAAGTGATGAGCGATATTACGACCATTGTAATATCAAAAGAAACCTTAACCTTTGGAAATGCAATTTTTGTGACATCAGAAACCGCTTGCATCACCCCTTCTCCAGCAAGCGGCATAATATTGGCAGGCAGATAGAAAAAGATTCCGATTGCAACAAGCACAATGCTGATTAGAACCATACAGATACGAATAACAATATGATTTGGTGTTGGCACAAATGTCATCAGATAATTGCAGAAAGTTGTGAAATAGCCAAATACAATTCCTACGGGTATTTGGAGCAGGGATTTCAGTTTAAAGTTTTTACGGCGTATCAGAATTTGCAGTAGTACAAGGATACAGTGAAAAAGAATGGTCGCTTTTCCCATTTCTATGCCCCAGCACCGTGTCAGAGTATAGGGAATTGAGCTAACAGGAGATACGCCAAGGTCAGACTTGACAGATATTGCCACTCCAGCTGTCATGATAAAGAGTCCAATAAAATAGCATATCAGGCGATTCGCAATTGTACGTTTTTGTTCCATATTATGCATCCTTTCTATTCAGGTTTTCACAGACTTTAGTCAACAGTCTTTTTAGTTCTTCTACTTCAACAGCAGTAATATTATTTGCGGCTTGCTTATCAGATGTTTCAAAAATAATATGCATTTGTTCAGCGGCAGCTTTTCCTTTTTCTGTCATATATACAAACAGTGAGCGTCGATTGCCTTTTTCCTGACGACGTTCGATCAGACCTTTGTTTTCCATGCGGAGTAAAATACTGGCAAGTGTTGCCGGCTCAATTTCACAGTATGCGGCAATGGTTTTTTGATCGCTGCCTTCATGCTTCCAAAGATAGTCAAGTATTTTTGGCTGTCCGGAAGTCAAGCCGATTTTTTGTGCCTCAGAAAAGATGTGCCGCTGCATCATCGAATGGGACTTCATCAATAAGTAGTGTAAACTTTCCATAATACCCTCCAAATAAGAATTGTAATAGTTACCTTTCTTATTGTATCGTAACTTATCATGTGTGTCAAGCCGTTATGACAAAAAAGCTGTTACACCATTGAATTTGGTGCAACAGCTTCTTTTGTGTCCTTTTGAACTTTATGTATTCTGATTTTCCAGGATCGCATTCCAGTCTGGTTTTAATCCGGCAGACTGCATTGCATAGTAGGATAAGATGAAAACGGCATCTTCAACAGATAAACTACCATCACCGTCAATATCCGATGCAGCAAACCGTGCATTATGTTGTTCCACCTGTGGATGCAGGAACATTTCTATGCCAGCTGCGGTACTTGCATAATATTGTAGAACCAGGCAGGCATCTTCTACTGAAATTTGTCCATCATTGTTGGCATCGCCCTGTATGCATTCCCATGATAAATCAAATGTATACAGAGCGGAATAACGACCATTGATACCATAGTAACCGCTTTTTCCATTTGCCAACAGTTCTGCCGCAGAGAGCCAGGCAACGCCGTTTTCCCGGTCTGTCCAAGTGATATTGGCGGCACGCTGAGAAATCTGTGAGGAATCCAGGATTAGGTACTGATTGGTTGCAACGTCATAGTCCACAATCGCAATCCAGTGACCGGCGATGTTGGCACATGCGGTGCCGCCGCTTTGTACATGAAGCAGAGCAGTTTCTGCATTGCTTGTCCACTGTTGAAATGTCATGTGACTGCGTTCGCCGTAGGCTTGAGAGACAGCGGGGAAGAATCCCATTGCTGCACCGTCTACACCGGGAATACGGTAGCCGTTGTCCAGTGCAAATTGTGCCAGTTCCACTGGATTGATAAATATTCCGGTTTTATAATAGATAGAATTGACAACAGAAAGCAGACTGCATCCAGCCAGACCGACGGTGTTTCCGGTTTCGCTTCCACGGTTCCAAGGATATTCACACCAGCTCTCTTCTTCTGGCAGATAGTTTTGCCGCTGCCATTCCGCACCGGATGCCTCGCTTTGCTGCCAAGCAATCGGAAAGGGGATGGTTTCTGCTGCGGAAGCAGGGAACAGCCGTAATATTGTGATTGTGAACAAGATACTCACCCAAATTGCCAAACCTTGCAGGCTTCGTTTTTTCAGATTTTGCATGATGTTTCCTCCCGTATGTGTGATTTTGAGAAGTAATGTGTTTATTGTATCATAAAAATGAGAGCATGTAAAGGCTTTTTTGTCGGTTTCATGGGGAGAAATTACAGCACTCTATTCATAGATTACAGTCCAGCTTCCCAGTCCCAGTTGTAAAGCTCCAGTCGCTGGAGTTCATATGGCGTCAGTTGGTAAACGCAGTGATTGATCCAGTTGGAAAAGAGCAGGTTGGCACAGCAGCCCCAAGTGTAGAGCGGTGATTTTTCGGGATCGTCTGCCGGAAAATAATGGTGTGGGATTGCAATCGCCAAGCCCTTGTCTCGGTCACGATGGTATTCCTCTGCGAGTGTGGTGCGGTCATATTCCAGATGTCCGGTGATAAAATATTGTCTGCCGTTGTTGTTGGCAACAATGTGTACACCAGCCTGTTTGGATTCGGTCAGAATTTGGAGCTGCGGGACTTGTTCAATGTCTGACCGTCGAATCTCTGAGTGACGGGAGTGCGGTGCATAGAAGCAGTCATCAAATCCACGCAGCAGCTGTACATTTTTTTGTAGGACATCATGTAAGAAGACACCGAACATTTTTTCTGGGAGGTCGTATTTTGGAATCCCAAAATGGTAGTACAGTCCGGCAAGTGCACCCCAGCAGATATGCATAGTGGAAAAGACATGCGTTTTTGTCCATTCCATGATGGCTTGTAATTCTGTCCAGTAATCTACATCTGCAAATGCGAGATGTTCTACTGGTGCACCGGTGATGATACAGCCGTCATAGTATTCATTTTGGATTTCCGGGAAGGTATGATAAAACGATTCCAGATGCACCCTTGTAGTGTTTTTGCTGACATGGCTGGAAACCTGTAAGAATTCTACATTGACTTGAATGGGCGTATTGCTGAGCAGACGCAGAAACTGGCATTCTGTTTCAATTTTTTTCGGCATCAGATTCAGCAGTAGTACTCGCAGCGGACGGATGTCCTGATGTGAGGCACGCTCGTTGTCCATAACAAAGATATTTTCTTTTGCCAGCGTCTGAAATGCCGGCAGTTCCTTTGGAATGCAGATTGGCATAAGAAATGAGCTCTCCTTTCTTGTTCATTCCGATTGGGGATGTTTTATTTTATTGATCTTTTCCCATTGCGTTGCGGATGGCACGCAATTCTTCAGCAGTCAAATCCCGATAAGTACCCGGTTTCAGCATGCCCAGTTTTAATGGACCAATGCTGGTGCGGCGAAGTCTTGCCACCTCCAGACCAACCGCCTCGCACATCCGGCGAATCTGCCGGTTCCTTCCCTCTTGAATGGTCATCAGCAGGACGACCCGATTGGGTTCTTTGGTTTTTACGACAACATTTGCTGGCAGCGTCATTTTGCCATCCAGTTCCACACCGCTGGAAAGGGCAATCAGCTGTTCTTCGGAAATATCCGGTCGGACTGTAACACGATAAGTTTTGGAAATATGGCGGCTTGGATGCATAATGTTGTTGGCAAATTCGCCGTCATTGGTCAGCAGCAGCAGACCTTCGGAATCCTTATCTAGCCTGCCGACTGGATATACACGTTCCTCCACATCCTCCAGTAAGTCCATGACACACCGACGATCGAGTTCATCGGAGGTTGTTGTCACATAGCCCCGTGGCTTGTACAGCATGATATAGCGTTTTATTTTCCTGCGAGGCAGATGGACTACCTCATCATTGACCGTAATTCGGTCGGCATAGGTTGCCTTGTCCCCTGGTTTTACGGGATGACCATTGACTTTCACTTTTCCGGCTGCCATCCATGCTTCCGCCTTTCGGCGGGAGCAGTAACCGGCATCGGACAATAATTTTTGAATCCGAATTTTTTCCACTGGAATCACTCCTCTATTCTATTAAAATCTATTTCTTTTGAAACCATGCACGAAACCAGTTCCAGAGACGGTTATGCGGTTTTTCTTCTTTTTCCGTTATGGTCTCTTTTACAGACACGGACTCTTTTGTCAGAAGCGGCAGGCGGAACAGTTCCTGTCCGTTTTGTTCTGCTACAAGCACGCCACCATACTGTTCTGCTTGTACTGGTGCAAACAGAAAGGGTTTTGTCCGAACAGAAAACTGGATATCACAGACTGCCCCTTTTGATCCGTAAGTGACAGTACCCTCTGTTTGAAGAGAAACCTGTTCTGCTGTACCGCCTACCACAGGAATTTGCAGATTTTCCGGCAGAGAAACTGTTTTTACCTGTAAGGTTGGGAAAATCGCATCGTATAAATTGCTGTGCGTTTGCCAGTCATTGGGGTCGTTGAGTGTGACACAAATCAATGTGATATCGTTGCGTGTACAAGCAGAAACCAGACAACGCCCCGCTTCATCGGTAAAACCGGTTTTCACCCCAATGACTCCTTCACATTGCGTGAGCAGCTTGTTGGTATTTTTCAGCCAGCGTTCATAGGGGGGATTGCCGAAAGAAACTTTTGCCGTTGCCTGTCCGCAAATTTCCCGAAAGTCGGCATTTTGCAGGGCAGTGGCGGTTAACAGTGCCATATCATAGGCAGTGGAATAATGCTGTTCATCATGCAATCCAGAGGGTGTGACAAAGTGGGTATTCTGCATTCCAATTTGTTCGGCACGTTGGTTCATCTGTTCTGCAAAGGCAGAGTAAGAGCCAGCGAGTTTGACGGCGGTTGCACCAGCGGCATCATTGCCGGACGGCAGCATCATACCATAACAAAGTGCACGTTTGGTAACAATATCATCCTCTACCAGACCCATGGAGGAACCTTCCACTTGAATGGCATTGTTATCAACTGGAAACGGCGTATCCAAATCACCACTTTCCAGACAGAGTAATGTGGTCATAATTTTTGTGGTGCTTGCCATTGGCAGCTGTTCCGTTTCATTTTGTGCAAAGAACACCTCTCTGGTGGTTGCCTCTATGACAACACAGGCTTTCGCAGAGACGGCTGTGATTTCCATTGCCGCAGCATGCGGCTCTGGCAGACTGCAAAACAGCAGGACGGCGGCAAGCAGGGTACAGCATAGTTGTTTCATCATGATTGTTCTTCCTTTCCTGTTTTTGAGAACAGGATATGAAGAACGTGGTGATTTTATACGTTTGCTTGCGGATTTTTCGATTCTTTTTTGGACTTCACCATATCAGTTACTTTATTCACAACCTCTGGCAACGTGCGGATGAGATTATTTGCAGTGTCACCGTTTTCTGTCATCTGCAACAGCCGAACATCACCGTTTTGTACGATTAGAAAGGCAACTGGCTGAATGGAAACACCAGCACCAGTGCCGCCGCCGAATAAGTCTTTCGGTACTTTCGCAGGCAGATCGGAACCGCCGGAAGCGAAACCATAGGAAACCTTTGAAATGGGGATGATGGTGATGTCCGTGCCGACGGCGATGGGATCACCGATAATGGTCTGTACATCTACCATTTCCCGAATCTTGTCCATGGACACACCCATCAGGTTTTGAATCGTATGTTTTTGCTGGTTGTTATTTGTCTCTTGCATTGGAAAATCCTCCTTGTTTGTTTACTTTAGCATGTACCAAAATAACTGGAACATGCAGGCAGATACCATTTTTATGTTGCCATTTTATCACTGGGCAGAAGTTTGTTGGGAATGTGTGCGTTCGGAGTCCCTTTCTTGCTGTAAGGTATTCCACAAAAAAGAAAGCCCGAATGCCAGCAATGCTGACAATACACATGCCAGGGATAATTTTACCGTACCGGAAATGTGGTAATGGGTTTCTGGTTGGCTGAAACAACAGCGGATTGTAATATCGTCATAGGAAACAGAAAATACGGTTCCCAATACCGCCAGACAGGGATAAAGTGCCGCATGGATCTTTCCGTATGCCATTGCACATTCACAGGCATCAAAGCCGCCGACTGCAATTGCAATGGAGACATGCCGGAAGCGAATACCCTTGGTAAGTTTCCGCAGTCCTTTTCGAATGCCGGATAATGCGTTCTTTGCCAGATCCAGTTTTTCTGAAAGCGGTTGTTTTTCTGTTTGCTTGCCCTTGTTGGTTTTTTCTTTTTTCTTTTTAGAAGTCTTCTTTTTTGTTTTTTTTCTTTTTCGTTGTTGATCGGAGCGATAGAGGGGAATGCCTAGAAAGGAAAGGCGAATATAGGTTTGATCTGTCTGTAATGTGACATGCAGGACTGCTGGTGCAAACAGTACAACTGCAAGCAGTCCCAATATGCAGAGTAAAATCAGCCAGCCAGTCATGGTTCTCTTCCTTTCTGTGTGGATTTTTATGTGGAGTTGTCCGTCAGGTCAGCGGTTTCTGGGACGGGAATTTCCGGCAGCGGCGGTAGGTCTTTCAGAGAAGACAGACCAAAGCAGCGTAAAAATGTATTTGTTGTGCGATAAGCAATGGGTCTGCCAGGCAGATCCAGCCGTTCCCCTTCTTCCAGAAGTTCCCGCTCGACTAAAGTATTGACCAGAGAACTGCTGTCAATACCTCGTACATGTGAAATAAATCGTTTGGTAACCGGTTGATGATAGGCAGCAATGGTGAGAACCTCCAGGGCTGCCGGTGTCAGCGGTAGGGTTCGCTTTTGTTCCAATGCGGCTTGAATATAGGGGGCATAGGGTTCTCTGGTACAGAGCTGGGCGGTATTTTCCAGCAGAAGTATCTGTAATGCATGTCCATCAGATGCATAATGCTGATTCAGATCGTTCAATAATGCAGGCAGCTGTTTTTCTGCAATGCCGCTGGCAGCCGCAAGACGGGCAAGGGAAATCGGATCGCCGCTTGCAAAGAGAATGGATTCCACAATGGCACGTTCTGATAATGGCATCACCGGATCCTCCTTCTATTTTTATGATAAAGTCTGTGCTGGTGTGCTGTGTTCGGATTTCTTTTTCTGCCGTGTAATCCGATATAATGCTGTGCCGTCCTCTGTGATGCCGATTCTGCCGTGTTTCGTCAGCTCCAGCACGGCAAGAAAAACAGCGACTCTGGAAGAACGGTCAGAAATATCATCATATAATGTCACAAGAGAAACCTGTTCTGTATGGCAGACCTGTCGCATCAGCCAGACAATTTTAGACATGACAGAAACGGTTTTTGGACTGACCACACGGCGAAGCTTTTGCTGCATATCCACTTGAGATGGCGGCAGTCGTTTTTGTCCGATTGCAAGAAAACTGCTGCGGAGTACCTCTGCCGGATAGGTTCGCAGGTATGTTTTTTTGGGGGTTGGCAGCGGCATCGGCGGACGGCAAAAGGGCTGCTGTTCCTTATATTGTTCTGCCAGCAGAGCCGCTGCCCGCTTACATTTTGCATAGAGCAGCAGTGTTTCCTGCAAATCTTCCTTTTCGGCTTGTGCATTTTCTGGTTTTGGAAGAAGAGCAGCGGTTTTCATGTAAATCAGCCGGGCTGCCATCTCCAAAAAGGCACCAGCAAGTTCTAAATCCTGCTCCTGACAGTCCGCCAGATAGTCCAGATACTGTTCCAGCAGTTGTGAAATGGCAATGTCGTAGATGTTGAGTTTGTGCTTTGCAATCAGGGAAAGCAGCACATCCATCGGACCGGAAAAACCATCAATTTCAAAGGATAATGTCTGCATATCTGCGTCAGCCTGTCAGTCCGTTGACTATCAGCGGCACCCAGTTTGTTAAAAAGTTGAATGCATTAAAAATGTGTTCTTGTAGGAAAGAGAGTGGGGGATTCAGGAAATCAGAGAGAATTAAAATCAGGAAGACAAAGGAGATCAGCCGCTGATTTTTCTGTACCCAGATAATTGCCTTAAATGGTAGAAAGCCCATAAGAATATTGGAACCGTCCAGCGGCGGAATGGGAATCAGATTGAAGACAGCCAGACCAATATTGACCAGAATGAAGAAGTAAAGAATGTTGTAGATAATTGACAGCGTATGGAACATGGATGTGGAATGAATCGGAATACATTCTAGGATTCTCAATGGAATCATTGCCAGGAAGGCAAAAATCAGATTGGATGCCGGACCTGCCAAGGAAGTCCAGATCATCCCCGTTCTGGGATTGTTCATGCGATTGGGATTGACGGGAACCGGTTTTGCCCAGCCGAATCCGGTCAGCAGCAATAAAATGGCTCCCACTGGGTCAACATGCGAAAACGGATTAAAGGTCAGTCTCCCCTTGGACTCTGCCGTATCATCGCCGCAGCGGCGTGCGACCCATGCGTGGGCAAATTCATGCAGCGGCAGAATCAGCAGAATGATGATGACTCTTGCAATCAGCATCATGAAAATTTGCGTTTTGTCGGAGGAAAATAAATTCATTTGTGCAATCACCTCTTATTTTGTTATTCTTTTTATTATAACGGATTTTCCCTGCCTTTTCAAGTGAAAAATGCAGATTTCCGCTGTTCAAAAAAAATTTTCAAAAAAAGAGAAAAAAGACTTGCATTTTTTTTTGCAATATGATATAATGAAGTCCGTTAGTTTGTTTAAGGAGGTGCAGTAGAATATGGCAAAATGCGAATTTTGCGGTAAGGGTGTTACATTCGGTATCAAGGTGTCCCACTCTCACAGACGCTCCAACAGAACATGGAAGCCCAATGTAAAGCGAGTAAAGGCAATCGTGAAGGGTACCCCTTGTCACGTGTATGTTTGCTCCAGATGCCTCCGTTCCGGTAAAGTTGAACGTGCGTAAGGTATAAACACCGCTTTCTTGTATGTATGCGAAAAAGATTCGGGAGTCTTCTGACGGCTTGTGTCAGAGCGGCTTCCGATTTTTTTTAAATCAAACGAATAAACGAATATAAAAATATTTTTTATTTTCGCTTGCAATTTTGTGCACAATGTGCTATACTAAAACCATCCATTTCTGGTGAATAATAAAATGAGGTGAACTGAATTGGCAAAATTAAAGAAACCGACTGTCAAAAATCCGCAGCTTGTGGAGGCAATGGCAGAGCTTAAAGAGAAAAAAACGCCGGCTGCTGAAAAGGCAATGATTGAGGAACTGAAAAATGCACAGCTGATTGCTCCAGTGATCATGGACGATGTGCCAGAGAATCTGGATCTGAGCGATGGGCAGCAGTATAAAACACAGGCAAAGTTTATGATGTTGCAGCAGAAAAATGGTACCCGGTATTTTCCGGCATTTACCGAATGGCTGGAAGTGCTTAAGTGGAGAAATGATCCGGAAATTAAGACCGTTGTGATGACATTAGAACAATATGTTGCCATTATGGCACGTTCCGGTGAAGCTGCCGGTTTGGTGATCAATCCAACCGAACAGGGCGTGGTTCTGTCCAGAGAGAAAATGGGGGAGATCGCAGGCGTCAAGCTGCCGCCCGCCACTGGTTCTGTTGCCGCTGCACCGCTGCCGGAGCCGACTGTAAACCCGAAAACAGCGTTTGCAGATCCGTCTTCTGTTTCCAATCCGCAGCTGGTAGGTGCCATTGCAGCATTCCGCAAGAAGAGTGCACCGGAAACCGAACGGCCGATGATTGAAGCACTGCACCAGGCACAATTTATTGCACCGGTTCGGCTGGTTACTCCGACAGAAGACATGAACCTGGAAGATGGGCAGAAGCACCAGACACAGATTCAGTTTGTTATGGTACAAAACGGCGATAAGAAGTTCTTCCCACTGTTTACGGATATGGAAGAGATGAGCAAATGGAAGAATCCGCCAGAATATCAGACGATGATCCTGCCGTTTGCCCAGTATGCAGCAATGTTCCAGCAGAATGGCGATGCAGAAGGTTTGGTTATTAACCCGTTCCGGCAGACAGAATCGCTGGCAATGCCGAAGCAGCAGGTGGTTGCAATGGTACAGCAGCGGCAGCAGGGGCAGGTACAGTTATTTAATCTGAAGGACAAGCCGATGGATTTGATGAAAGAGTTGTCGGCACATTTGGCAAATGTACCAGAAGTGCATGCTGCTTATATCACTGGCATGCGTGTTGGCGGCAGAGAAAGTTTTATGTTTGTACTGGACTGCGATCCGGTGGAGGAGACTCGTCCGATCTTTGAACCGATTGCACAAATTGCGAACAAATATACCAATAATAATCCGTGCGGCATTATCACATCGGAGCATGTAGCTGGAAAGAAAATCATGAAGGAAAATACCCCGTTTTATCAGGAATAAAGAAAAAACGATTTTTCCGCTGCGGACAATACCTGTTCGCAGCGGTTTTTATTTTTAATATATAGATAGAAAAATAAAACAGAAAAGGACAAGGGCGAATACAGATGTTAAAATGGAATGCAAAACGTGTGGGAACGAAAGTGACTGCGGTTGTGACCGCAGGGCTGCTGTTCGCACTGACCGGATTTTTTATCTGGTATCACAATTATTATGATATACTGGCATTGACAATGGCAGACTTGGAACAATTTGATTTTCATCAAGTGAAAAAATTGATGATTGTAGCACATCCCGATGATGAAACGCTATGGGGTGGATCCCATCTGCTGGAAGGTGATTATCTCATTGTGTGTATGACACATGGAAAGGATCAGGTACGTTCTGCGGAGTTGAAGGCGGTTGCAGAAGCCAGCGGGAATGCCTGTTTGGTGCTTTGCTATCCAGATAAGACGCTTGGTAGGCGAGATGACTGGAGCATGGTAAAGGAACAAATGGAGCAGGATATTTCTCTTTTACTGGAGAGTCAGGATTGGGAATTGGTTGTCACGCACAATCAAAAAGGCGAGTATGGACACATTCATCACCGTATGACACACAGTATGGTGGTTTCTGCTTATGAAAAAGAACATCTCACCGTGCCATTATATTTTTTTGGCACATATTATAGTGCAGCACGTCTGCCGGAGGTGCAGGAACAACTGCCAAGGATTTCGGATGAAGCACTGGCACAGAAGGAAGCATTGCTGACAAACTACCATTCACAGGAGCGAGTGGTAGAAAATTTGTCACATATGAATCCGTATGAAAACTGGACATTGTATCGTGCAGGGGAAACAACGTGTTTACAATGATTTTCAGCAAATTTGCGTTTTCTTTTCACATGCGTATGATAACATATAAGGACAGGCAAGGCGGTCATTTTCTTTTCCTGTTCCCATTGCTGTCTTGCTGCAATTTCTAAGTAGAATTTTAGGAAAGAAAGGAGTAGAAGAGAAATGGAACCGTTGGTACAAGTGAAAGAAATCTGTAAGTACTATCAAATGGGGGAAGTAAAAATTACAGCTGTGGATCATGTTTCCTTTTCCGTGGAGAAAGGTGAATTTGTTGTCATTGTCGGAGCATCCGGTGCTGGAAAGACAACCGTACTGAATCTGCTGGGTGGTATGGATACCTGCGACAGCGGCTCGATTTTGATTGACGGAAATGATGTGACAAAACTGCGGAAACGCAAACTGGCAGCCTATCGAAGATATGACATTGGTTTTGTCTTTCAGTTTTACAATTTGATTCCCAACTTAACGGCTGTGGAAAATGTGGAATTGGCAACGCACATCAGCCGGGATGCCATGCCAGCTGCGGAAGCATTGCAATACGTGGGCTTGGGCGACCGGCTGCGGCATTTTCCGGCACAGCTCTCTGGCGGCGAACAGCAGCGAGTTTCCATTGCACGTGCACTGGCAAAACGTCCGAAGCTTCTGCTTTGCGATGAACCGACTGGTGCACTGGATTATGAAACCGGAAAAGCAGTGTTAAAGCTATTGCAGGATACCTGCCGGGATACTGGTATGACGGTGCTGCTGATCACGCACAATCAGGCGATTACGCCAATGGCAGACCGAGTGATTACCATGAAGAGTGGAAAAATTGCTGCAATGCAGCAGAATGCAGAACCCGTTCCGGTTTCTGAGATTGCGTGGTGATGGCGATGGGAGCATTACTGGGAAAAGAACTTCGTCGAACCATACGACATACGTTCGGACAGTTTGCAGCGATTGCAAGTATTGTGGCATTGGGCTGCGGCTTTTTTGCCGGTATTCAGGCAACCACTCCGGATATGAATGAAATGGCGAACCAGCATTATCGAGATACCAACCTGATGGACTTGCAGATTCTCTCTACCATTGGATTGGATGAACAGGAGGTAGAAGCAGTTGCAGCTCTGCCGGATGTCAAGGAAACGTATGCGGGTTATCATCTGGAATGTTATTTACCGCAGGCACCAAACAGCTATGCTATGGCGGTTTACTCTATGCCCATGCAGCAGGCAGAACAGGGAATCGGTTTGAATCTGCCCTCCCTGACAGAAGGGACGTATCCAACGCAAACGGATGAATGTCTGCTTGATGCGAATTTTGCGAAAAAGCATAATTATCATGTAGGAGATACCGTTACTTTGCAGGCATCTGAGGGAACAGAATTGTCAGACTTTATGCAACAGGATACCTTTACCGTTTCCGGTTTGACGAATTGGAGCATGTACATCAGTTTTGAGCGTGGTACGGCACAAATCGGGACAGGTTCCTTGGATGGTTACATTTTGGTAGACGATGCAGCATTTTGTATGGATCGGTATACCAATCTCTACCTCACTTTAAACAGCACTGAACAGCTGGCAGCACAAAGTGATGCCTATACAGAGACTGTGAATGCAGCCGCAGATACTTTAGAGCGAGAGTCTGTTGCAATTCTAAAGGAACGAGTGGAACGGGAAACCACAGAGGCACGGGCACAGCTACAGGAAGCCCGTGAAAATCTGGAGACGCAGCAGGCTGCATATGCAAAGAACTTCGCACAGCTGGCGGAAACCTATGGAACAGAAGTTGCCGGACAGCAGATGGCAGAGGCAGAGCAGCAGCTCAGCGAGGCTGAAGCACAGATCACAGAGCAGCAAACGGCTCTGGACGATTTTACAGAACAGGCAAAATGGTATGTGCAGACAAGGGAAGACAATGTAGCATATTCCGGCTTTTGGGAGAATACAGAGCGGATTCAAAAAATTGTTGCTGTTTTTCCTGTGTTCTTTATTTTGATTGCAGCACTGGTTTGCCTGACAACTATGACACGAATGGTCAAGGAACAGCGAATTGAGATCGGAACGAAGAAAGCACTGGGATATGGAACACTGCCGATTATGGCAAAGTTTCTACTCTATGCCGCATCTGCCACACTCATCGGTGGATTGACTGGTCTGCTCATTGGGTTCCAGGTATTTCCAAGGATTCTTTGCAGTGCCTATGCAACTATGTATTACTTACAGGATCTTCCCTGTCCGTTCCGCTGGAAATCAGCACTGTGCTGCATTGGTGTGGGCTTGCTCTGTACCTGTCTTTCCAGTGCGGTTGCCTGCCGAAATGCACTGCGGGAACAGCCCGCACAGCTGATGCGACCAAAATCGCCGAAGTCTGGAAAACGAATTTTTTTGGAACGCATTCCGTTTTTTTGGAATCGGCTTGGATTTATGGCAAAGCTGACCGCACGGAATGTCTTTCGATATAAGAGCCGGTTTTGGATGACAGCCATTGGCATTGGCGGCTGTACCGCCTTAATTGTGGCTGGATTTGGAATGCGGTATGATATTACCAGCATTGCGGATTTACAGTATGATGAGATTATGTGCTATGACTTGATGGCAGTGTACAATGAAAATGCGGATAATACTCGCACAGAAGCATTGTCTGCACTGGAGGAAAATCCGCACACGATGCTGCTGCAGCATTCTGATCAGGTAGGGGAATATGATGTCACATTAATGGTAACAGGAGAGCCAGAACAGTTGCAAAACTTCATTACACTGCGGAAGCGAACAGACCATACGCCTTGTACGCTGACAGATGATGGTGTAATTATCACAGAGAAGCTGGCGAAATTGTTGGATTTGTCCGTCGGTGACATGTTGCAGCTGAAAGATGCAACGCAATCTGTTCGCATTACTGGTATTACAGAAAATTATGCTTATCATTATATATACATGACAGAGAATCTATATCAGATTGCATATGAGACAGAAAGAATGCCCAATACCATGCTGGTAAAATTGGAACAACCAGATACCGCAGATGCACATGCTACATTTCTCATGCAGCAGGATGGAATGTTGATTGTACAATCTTTGCAAAACAGCGGCAATGTTTTTTCCGATCTGATACAGAGTATGAATTTGATTGTCATGGTATTGATTGTGTGTGCTGGTGCACTGGCAGTTGTTGTACTGTACAACCTTTCCAATATCAATATTACTGAACGAATGCGGGAATTGGCGACCGTAAAGGTACTGGGTTTTTATGACGGAGAAAGTGCTGCCTATATTTATCGAGAAAATATTTTTTCCATGTTGGTTGGGATTGTAATAGGATTGATTGGCGGTGTTTTTCTTACAAAATTTGTTGTTGCAGTGGCAGAGGTCAATGTGGTGATGTTTTCGAGAGAGATACCAGTACATGCTTATGTGCTGGCAGCCGTACTGACAGTTGTATTTACCCTCTTAGTGAATGGTATCTTGTATCCGAAAATCAATCGGATTGATATGGCATCTGCCTTGAAAGCCGTAGAGTGATGGGATCGGTTTGTTAATTTTTTGAAAACATTGCAGGATGAACGCCATCTGTAATCCCCTGTTCTGAGAAAATCAGGGGTTGCAGATGGTATGTCATTTTCAAAAAATTTTTCTGATTTTTTGAAAAATGACTGCAAAAATCGAAAAAGTGCTGGAATTACGCTGCTTTTCAGCCGAAAAAATTTTTTTGAAAAAATTGAAAAAAGGGGTTGACAAATCGGAAGAAATGGTATATAATAATATATGTCGTCACGGAGCAGTGCTCAAGAAAAAAGCAGTTCTGAAAGCAATGTGAAAGGCGGCAGGAAAAAGAATGGATGGGAGCTTAGCTCAGCTGGGAGAGCATCTGCCTTACAAGCAGAGGGTCACAGGT
>DYCW01000157.1 GCA_019417865.1 Ruminococcus sp.
GTTATGCAGTATCTTATCTGGTCGTGGGCGGTGATGTGCTTTGGAAAGCCATTCGCAATATTGCACATGGTCAGGTGTTTGATGAAAACTTTTTAATGACAGTGGCATCCTTGGGGGCATTTGCAATGAAAGAGTGGCACGAAAGTGTTGCTGTTATGCTGCTCTATCAAGTCGGCGAACTATTTCAGTCCTATGCTGTCAATAAATCCAGAAATGCAATTTCTTCACTGGTAGAACTTCGCCCAGATATGGCAACTGTAGAACGAAACGGCGAATTGTTGGAAGTGGATCCAGATGAAATTGCCGTCGAGGAAATCATTGTTGTCAAAACTGGTGAGCGGATTCCACTGGATGGTATTGTCACCGAAGGTAACAGTACACTGGATACTGCTGCACTGACCGGCGAATCCCTTCCCCGCTCTGTGACAGTCGGAGACGAAGCACTCAGCGGTTGTATCAACCAAAGTGGTCTGCTGAAAATCCGTGTCACAAAACCATTTGCACAGTCCACTGTCTCCAAAATCTTAGAACTGGTTGAAGAGGCAAGTGAACGAAAAAGCAAAAGTGAAGCATTTATCACCCGCTTTGCAAAATATTATACTCCGTTTGTGGTACTTGCAGCCGTGCTGCTGTCTGTGATTCCGCCAATTGTAACCGGCAATTTCTTCAACGGTGCCGTTTGGCTGAAATGGGTTTCCCGTGCACTCACCTTTCTGGTTATTTCCTGTCCTTGTGCACTGGTTATCTCTGTCCCCCTCTCATTCTTCGGCGGCATCGGCGGTGCATCCAGAAACGGCATTCTCATCAAAGGCAGCAACTATTTGGAAGCCCTTGCTGCAGTAGACACCATTGCATTTGACAAAACCGGTACGCTGACACAAGGTGCTTTTACGGTTGCCGGACAGTATCCAGCAGATGGTACAACAGAAGAACAACTGTTAGAATGGGCAGCCACTGCAGAGGCATTCTCCACACATCCCATTGCAAATTCCCTGCGAACGGCTTACGGAAAGCCGATTGCAAAGGAGAACATACAGGATATACAGGAAATTGCAGGAAACGGCGTACAGGCGACCATTCATGGGCATGTTGTACTTGCTGGTAAAGCCGCCATGCTGCAAAATCAGAACATCACTGTTCCCGAAAATATAAAAGAAATACCGGGGACGAAGGTCTTTGTTGCCGTAGATCATATCTATCAGGGCTGCATTCTGATTACAGACCCACTCAAACCAACTGCGGCAAAAGCCATTCAGGAAATCAAGGGGTTGGGAATTCGAAAAACAATTCTGCTCAGCGGCGATACAGAACAAACTGCAAAGGCAGTTGCCCAGAC
>DYCW01000158.1 GCA_019417865.1 Ruminococcus sp.
GGCAGAGGACTGTCAGCTTTCTGAGGTCTTCACAGTGGAAAATGAACGCAGCGGTTACACTGGCAGCGGCTATGTGACCGGACTTTCCGGCAGTCTGCAAAACACCCTTATATTTACTGTCTCTGTGCCATCCTCCCAGCACTATGACATCTCTGTCATCATGGCAGCAGACAGCGATGCTGCCTGTCTGATGACGGTGGAAGGCACGCCCTACAATACGCTTTCGATTCCAGGCACCGGAAAGTTTGTACAAGCAACCATACAAAACATCTATCTGGAAGCCGGAACCCGCACAGTCACCATCCAACAAACGAGCGGAGACGGACTAATCGACTGTATTCTGCTGCAAAATGCAGCAACACCTGACAAACCGACTGTTACCGATACGCTTAGCGACACAAATGCCACAGAAGAGACAAAACAGCTCATGCAGTTCCTAACGGAACAATATGGAAAAACCATTCTCTCCGGTCAATATGTCTCCAGTGCGGAAAATACAGAACTCACACAAATCTATCAAATTACAGGACAACTCCCCGTCATTCGCTTTGCAGATTTATACGGATACTCCGGAAACGGCGGCTCTCCAACAGAAGCGGATGCCATTGCCTCCAGTCTGGACTGGGCAGAACAGGACGGTATCGTGGGCTTAATGTGGCATTGGAATGCCCCCATGGGAACGGCATCTGTCTACAGCGAAGAAACCGACTTTTCTCTTGCCAATGCGGTTACTACAGCTGACATTGCACACTGCAACCGATACGAATTGCAGCAGCTGCGAAATGATGGAACCATTTCCGCAGAATGTATCGCACTGATAGAGGACATTGACGCTGCGGCAGAGGCACTGAAAACATTACAGGAAGCTGACGTACCGGTTCTATGGCGACCACTTCAGGAGGCAAGCAACGGCTGGTTCTGGTGGGGTGCCTCCGGCAGCGAAGCATACAAGTGGCTGTGGAATCTCATGTATACTCGTATGGTGGAATATCACCAGCTGCACAATCTGATTTGGATTTGGAACGGACAAAGTGCAGATTATCTGGTACCGGAAACACAGTATGACATTGCGGCAGCCGATATTTATTTAGACGCTGATGCGGACTACAGCAGCCGGTATGAACAATTTTTCGCCTTACAGGAACTGGCGGGCAATAAGCTGGTGGCTCTGAGCGAATGCAGTACCATTCCAAATTTGACAGACATCTTGAGAGACAAGGCGGTCTGGTCGTTTTTCGGGCTGTGGTATGGCGAATACCTGATGGATGAGACCGCTGGATATACAACACGGGAACAAATGATTGCAGCATACAATTCGGATCTGGTTATGACATTGGCAGAATATCGGGCATGGTATGCACCGAACCAGACGACAGAAACAGACGCTGCATCAGAACCAACAACCATTCCATAAATATCATAAAAATAAAACCCGTCTGTGCACATTTTTCCTGCACAAACGGGTTTTTTGTATGTAGTCAAAAAGAATGATTCTTAGGAAAACTGATACAAGCTTGCCCAAAGTCCCCTGCGGCGTACAAATTTATAATGCTTGCCGCAATAACCGCAACCGTGTTTTCCACTTTGCCGTTCGCTTCGACTCCGGCAACGGCAAAAATGGACAAGGCGTACACCTTGCAGCCCATGCTGCATCTTCTGAAAATACTGCCCGATCGGCTATCTCTGCATGACAACAGAGCATTTCTGCTGCCGCCTGCGAACTTGGGAGTTCTGTACCGAAAAATGTCTTTGCCAACTGCAACGCTCGTTCCTGTCCACGCTGAAACATAAAATCCTGTGTCACAACCTCCGGCAGATGGTCTGCGGTCGGCAACAACAAACCCATATAATAGGGATCTGCATTCCAATCACATCCCCTCCGCATCATTCGAAACGGATCATCAAAATAAGCATTGGCTGCAATGGCAATGCTACAGCGTACCGCAAGCGGCGGCTGCTCCGCTGCAATCGCCGGATAGAGCCGCCCATAATGCCGAAAAACCGCATTTGCTGCCGGGAGCCACATTCCTTTTAAGCCAAGGCAGCATGGATTTTCCACATCTGCAATCCGGTTATCGCCAATCTGTAAAAATCGCTTTGTGGGGATCCCCATTCGTTTCAAATACCGATAAATCCCACCATTTGCTTTGCTGAATCCCAGTTCCGATGAAAGCAGAAGCGTATCATAATCCCCTGCTCCGATTTTTTGCAGCATTCTAACAATCTGCTCCAATGGCAAATACATGTCTGTTACAATGGCAATGTGCTTTCCTGCTTCTTTTGCTGCACAGTAAAGAGACATCCCACTCTCCCTGGGATAACAGTACCGCCACTCCATTTCCAGTTCCAATTGCATCCACTGCATCATGACGGCATCGGATTCGCCCGTTTTCTGCTGTATGGACTGATAAATTTCCTGTAAGGTCAGTTCCCGTTTTCGATGCTTTCGCAACTGGTTTTCTGTCCCACTTCGCAGTGCTGCAAAGCCCGTTCTGCCAAGTTCCTGCTCCATCTGACAAAATAAATCATCCGGCTTCCAAAATGGCCGAAACAGCAGTGTATCAAATAGATCAAATCCAATCCAGTCATATGCCATCATAGCCGTGCGAATCGTTTCACAGGAATTCATAGACAGCATCCTCCTTTTCCAAAAAAACACCCCTGTCAAATGGCAGGAGTGCTTTTGTTACATTTCACTTCTATTTTCCAGTGCCTTGTAAAGTGTGACTTCGTCTGCATATTCTACCACACCGCCGACCGGCAAACCAAATGCCAGACGGGAAACTGTCACCTGCATGGGTTTGAGCAGCCTTGCAAGGTACATAGCGGTGGCATCGCCTTCTACCGTAGGGTTGGTTGCCATAATGACTTCTTTTACCGTACCATCCTGTAAGCGTGCCAGCAACTCCCGTATTTTTAACTGCTCCGGCATCACACCCGTGAGTGGGGAAATCAAACCATGCAGCACATGATATACACCATGATATTCATTTGTTCGCTCAAATGCCGCAACATCCTTCGGTGCTTCCACCACGCAAACAACAGAATGATCTCTGCTGTCATCCCCACAAATGGGACAGACTGTCTGATCGGTGAGATTCTGGCAACAAGTACAATAATGAATCGCCTTCTTTGCGTGTAACATCGCATCTGCAAATGCCTGCACTTCTTCTTCCGGTCTGGAAATCAAATAATATGCCAACCGCTGTGCTGACTTCATGCCGATACCCGGCAG
The DNA here is from genome assembly GCA_019417865.1 of Ruminococcus sp. Classification (GTDB taxonomy): domain Bacteria; phylum Bacillota; class Clostridia; order Oscillospirales; family Ruminococcaceae; genus Ruminococcus_C. The sequence goes on from DYCW01000158.1 coordinate 3,236, forward strand.
TTTTGCAAACTGTTCTGCCAGCAGTACCAATGGCAGTGCGTTGCTGTCTGCCATGGATTAAAACAGACCCGGCAGAGAAACGCCGCCTGTAATTTTGCTCATCTCTGCTTCCGTGGTGGTTTCTACCTGATTCACTGCCTCATTGATGGCACTGATCACCAAATCCTGAAGCATTTCAATATCCTCTGGATTTACCACTTCTTTATCAATTGTCAGAGACTTGACGGTCTTCTTTCCCGTTACCACAACGGTAACCGCACCGCCGCCGGAGGTTGCTGTAAAGTCTCTGCCTTCAATGTCCTCCTGTAAAGTTGTAATTTCATCCTGCATCTTCTGTGCCTGACGAATCATGGCACTCATATTCTGGGCACCGCCCACATTTTGCTTTGGTAATCTTGCTTTCATGATTGAAATCTCCTTCAAGAAACTTTTTAATAGTAATATTTTTATTCCACAGCAGTTTCAAGATTGCTGTCTTTTGCTTTTTGCAATAATGCCTGTATCGGGGGTTGTTCTGTCTGTGCCGGTGCACTGCATTTTGCGAGAATCTTATACTCTTGTCCTAGGATCTGTTTGACCGTTTCGCCGAGCGAACGGGCATTATCGTGATTTTTCAGAAGCGTCAGGAAAAAGGCATTCTTTGCAATAATCAACAGCGTATTTCCACGGATATAAGCATCCGACTCCGCCAGGCTGCCCGAAACTGCCGGATTCACATTCCGATAAGCCTCCAAAATATCTGCCCACTGTGTCACTGGTCGAATGTCCTGTGACACGGCTGAAGCGGATGCAGCCGGTGTGGCTGTTTGTGGTACAGGTGCTGCCAGCTGTTGTATTGGTGCGTTTGGCGGATTGGATACTGGCTGCTGTGCAGTCTGTGTATTGGTCACTGGTACTGCCACCGTTGCCGGCATGGTCAATCGAATCAATGCCAATTCCAATTCTGTCCGCTTTCCGGGATTTCGCTGCATTCGTTCCCGGCAATCCTGCAAAACAGAAATGGCACGCAAAATCTGTTCCATGGTAACTGCATTGGTCATCTGCCGCAACCGAGGCAGTTCCTCCGGCAGACAGCTCAGCAAGTCCTCTGGCACATTTCCGGCTCGCAGCAGCATCATATTCCGCAGCTGCTCGGTTAGTTCTTCACAGAGTCTCGCCATATCTTTGGAACATTGATAGAGTGTATCTACCTCCTGTAGTGCAGCAGAAAGGTTGTTCTGTAAAACACCTTCTAAAATCCGAAACAGCTGTTCCCGACCTGCCACACCGGCAGATGCTGCCACAGCTTCCGCTGTAATCGCACCACCTGAAACAGCAGCACATTGATCCAAGAGGGAAATCGCATCTCGCATTCCGCCGTCTGCACAGCGTGCAATCTGCATATCTGCCCCTTCTGCAAGCGGAATCTGTTCTTTTTCCGCAATATAACGCAGACGAGCTGCAATATCTTCCAAACGAATCCGGTGGAACGCAAACCGCTGACAACGAGACAAAATCGTTGCCGGCACTTTGTGCATTTCTGTGGTTGCCAGAATAAACTTCACATACGCTGGCGGCTCTTCCATGACCTTCAACAATGCCCCCCACGCACTGGGTGAGAGCATATGCACCTCATCAATGATATAAATCTTATAGGCACAGCGTTCCGGCCGGTAAACCGTGCCTTCCCGCAAATCCCGAATATCTTCTACGCTGTTATTCGATGCCGCATCAATTTCCACCACATCGGACAGTACCCCACGGTCGGCATCTTTACAGATGTCACACTGCAAACAGGGATTCCCGTTGACCGTATGCGGACAGTTGACCGCTTTTGCCAGAATCCGGGCACAGGTTGTTTTCCCTGTTCCCCGTGAACCCGTAAAAAGATAGGCATGTGCTGTTTTTCCGGTTCGCACTTGATTCTGCAAGGTTTCCGTGATATGCGGCTGAGAAATGACATCGTCAAACGACATCGGACGCCATGTGCGATAAAGTGCTTTGTACATGGAATCCGCCTCCTTTTTTCTGTCGTTTTACAAAAAAATTCCGGAACATGGGTGTGCAGGTTGACTGCGGCACACAAAACGATCCGCTTAATGCTGCTCGGTTCCCCGCCTGACATGGTTCACGGTGCTTTGTTGCACAGGACCCGCACACCGATATTCCGGAATGGATCCGACAGCAGAGCATGTACAAATTCAAACACACTCCGCCGTGACGTATTTTATTATAACACAGAGCAAATAGAATTTCAAGTAGTTTTACAAAAAAATTTTGTTTTTTCCGCAACTTTTTTTGTTTTTGGAAAAAGGAAAATTCATGACACAACAGAAGCGAAAAAAATGTGCTGGACAAAGGATTGCTTTTTTGTTATACTGATAAATATTCCTGTGCGGCAAGCGAACTGTATTGTACCTGATTGTTTCTTACACGGATGCCATTCTATCAACAGGTGAATACAGCAAATAAAAACATCCAAGCATATTTTTATAGAAACAGAAAGAAGGGTTTTTATGCTACCAATCCATACGGAACCATTTACACTGCCCTCCGAACAAGATGAACTACGCCTATCTGGTCTACTTCTCGTACCAGAGGGGATCACGCCCCATGCGATTGTCCAGGTTTCCCACGGCATGTGCGAACACAAGGAACGCTATCTGGATTTTCTGCACACTCTGACCAAACAAGGCTACATTTGTTTGATTCATGACCACCGTGGGCATGGCAAAAGTGTCTGTGGCAAAGAACAGCTTGGCTATTTCGGAAAAAACGGTGCAGAAGCGGTGATTGCCGACCTGCATCAAATGACACGCTGGATCCAAGCACAGTATGCGGATCTGCCCATTTTCCTGCTGGGACACAGCATGGGATCTCTGATTGCACGCTGTTATCTGCGGCAGTATCCTGATGTTCTTGACGGGCTACTGCTCATCGGTTCTCCCTCTCCCCTGCCCGCAATGCCCCGTATGCAGTCAATTTTAAATCGTATCATTGTCCATAAGGGAGACACTGCCCACAGCAAACCCATTGATCGCATTATGTACAATCTTTTTCAGCGACCGTTCCGCTCGGAATCCAGGGAAAACAGCTGGATTTGCAGCGATGAGACGGTTGTCGATGCATATAATGCCAACCCGCTCTGCCAGTTCCATTTTTCCCTGAATGGTTACGATGCCCTGCTCTCACTGCTGCAAACAACATATTGCACAGATGACTGGCCTGTAACACAACCGCAACTGCCCATTCGCTTTTTATCCGGTGCAGACGATCCCTGTCGGGGCAGTGATGCACGCTGGAAACAAGCCGTACAGCGAATGCGAACAATCGGCTACCAGAATGTTTCCGGCAGACTGTTTCCGCATATGCGACACGAGATTTTGAACGAACGGAATAAGGCGATTGTCTATGCCGATATTTTAGAGACGCTGGAAGGGTGGAGCTGCCAATCAAAATAAGGTATATTTTGATGATAGCGTGGAAAAATACTTGTAGATTCCTTTTTTCGGCACAGAAAGTTCTCAGATTTTCTGAAAATTGTACTTGACAAGTGCGGTGTTTTCTTGTAAAATAAAATAGTGAGCGAACTGTATGGTAGCGTGGATGACTGCATCCATGAGGAAAGTCCGAGCATCACAGGGCAGGATAGTTGCTAACGGCAACCGGGGGCAACCCTAGAGCAAGTGCAACAGAGAGATACCGCTTTCGTCAGAAAGTAAGGGTGGAAAGGCGTGGTAAGAGCACACCAGAGCATAGGTGACTATGCTGCTATGTAAACCTTATCCGATGCAACGTCTATTGGTACGTATGTTTAACATTGGCCCGATGGAACATGCGTAATGACGGCTAGAGCTGTGCGGCGACGTACAGTCGAGATAAATTACCATACTCGACAGAACTCGGCTTATAGGTTCGGTCACACCAACGGCGGACGTTCCTTGGAGCGTCCGCTTCTTTTCATATTCGTTTATCCAAAATTCTGTAGGCTTCAGAATTCGATTTATGTAGTTGGTCTACGTTGCAGCGAGGAGGTTTCTGATGCAAAACGCAATTCAAATCGGCATTTTCGGTGATTCCATCAGCAAAGGTATTGTTCTGGACGAGGAGACACATCGTTACAGTACATTGAAAAAAGAAATCAGTCAGTGGGTTACCCCAGCGGCAGCACTGCACAATTTCTCTGTGATGGGCAGCACCATTCAAAAGGGGCTTTCCATCATCAAACGTCACACCGATCAACTTTCCAGTTATCAGAATGTCTTTCTGGAATTTGGCGGCAATGACTGCGATTTTGACTGGCAAGCGGTTTCCGAACGGCCGCAGGCACATCATGAACCGCACACACCACTGAAACAATTTGAATCCCTATATACCAAAACCATCCAGCTCATTCAAGCCAAAAAGGGCAACCCCATTTTGCTGACATTGCCGCCATTAGAACCAAAGCGGTATTTTCAATGGATTTCCCGCAACCTGCATCCCAACAACATTCTGCACTGGCTGGGTGATGTCGATACGATTTACCGCTGGCAGGAGATGTACAACATGAAAGTTCTGCTGCTGGCACAAAAGCTGCGTGTCCCTGTCGTAGACATCCGGAGTGCCTTTCTTGCACAACATGAATATCAATCCCTGCTGTGTGCAGATGGTATCCACCCAAACCGAAAAGGACATCGCTTCATTTATCGAACCATCATGCAGCAGTATCATCCATGCTTGCAGACATCATAATCATGATTACCATGACAACAATTTCACAAATTTATGAAACCGCAGGACAACGTATGAGGTTGTCCTGCGGTTTTATTGTTATCTTCGACTATGCGATGACTTACGTATTTGCAGCCCCAGTGTAAAACCAGCAGTATGACGGTCATCATTATATGTCACATGGGAATGGGAGCGGATTTCCTGTACCCCTCGTACATTGGAAAGCACCTGTAAAATTTTCGCCGTATTGCGTGCATCTGCCAGTGCACCATGCTCTGTTCCCTCAAATTCAATCTGCATGGAACCAAGGGCTTCTACCAACTTTAAGGGACGAGAAAAATGATAAATCCGCTGGTGCAATCGCTGCAAATCCACCCAATATTTATAAAATCCATCTAAAAGGGGTCGTTCTTTCCACTCTGACTCCCGTAAAAATACAGTTTGGTCATTCTGACTCCAAGTATAAAAACGATATGCCTCTTTTTGCGGCAGCCATGCTTCAAATGCTTGCATTGCGTCTGAAAAATGACTTGCTTTTACCAACATGTCATTCGTAATACCAGTAATACTGGTAATCGTAGGTGGTACAGTACCATATTGCGGCTTTACATATATTTGAAATTCATCCATAATTTCATTTTCTATATTCAATGCGACCGCACCAATTTCAATGATCTCATGCACCGCAAATGGTTGATGCAGCTGTCTGTTGGAAATAAATTCTAAATCCAATACAATTTTCGTCCCCCGCACTTCAACACGTCCTCCTTACATACGCAATGCCGCAACTACATCCACCTCTGTTCACCGTCAACCGAGAATCCCCAATCCTTCCAGTAGAATTTTCACGCCGATGGCAACCAGAATGCAGCCGCCTAAAATGCCTGCTTGTTTTTCAAATCGATCTCCAAAAAGATTCCCAATCTTCACGCCAATCATAGAAATGACCAATGTGATGAAACCAATCAGTAAAATGGCAAGAAAAATATTGACATTCGGCATCATGGAAAATGTGACGCCAACTGCCAGAGCATCAATGGATGTTGCAAGTGCCAGCAGAAATAATTCCCGAAAATCCACTTTGTCAGGACATCCTGCGACAACTTCCGCGGCATCTTTTTTCTGTCGAACAGACTCCAGAAGCATCTTTCCACCGATAAAGACCAATAAGACAAATGCAATCCAATGGCTATACCGCATAATATATGCTGCAAACAAGGCACCCAATAGCCATCCGATCAATGGCATCAATGCCTGAAAGCCACCGAAAAAAACACCCAGCCAGAGTGCCTGCTTCAGTTGAAACGTTCGCATTTGCAGACCCTTACAAATGGAAACCGCAAATGCATCCATGGAAAGTCCAATTCCCAACAAACAAATTTCACTAATTCCCAAATAGAACACTCCATTTCAACGAAATTGAAAGATTGACGTTGAGTCCAAGTTCCAATTTACAATTTTTAGTATAACACAATCACATTTTCTTGTCAATAGGTATTTTATGTCCCCATAAAAAGAAATAGAATCCCCCGACACGGAAACCGCATCGGGGGAATTCTGTTTTATGTCACAAATAATCTGTCACAACTTGATGCATATTAAGAGGTGATTAGCCTTCATACCACATAGAGCCTTCCAGAGACTTCAAAGATGGAATGATATCCGGCCACTGCGGATCCAAAG
>DYCW01000159.1 GCA_019417865.1 Ruminococcus sp.
GATGTGTATAAGAGACAGAGATATGGAATCCATATGAAATATATATTTTTTGAATCTCACTTTCTATGATATAATAAAAAGCAGAAAAAATCAAGAGGAGGATTGCATTTTCGTGTGGAAGTTACTACGATTTTTGAAACCGTATCGAAAGGAATCGATCTGTGCACCACTATTCAAGCTATTAGAAGTTATTTTTGAATTGCTCGTACCGCTGGTGGTGGCTGCAATGATTGACAATGGCATTGGCAACAACGACAGAGGTGAACTGCTGCGTTCTGCTGCACTGATGATTACATTGGGAGCTATCGGTCTAGCCAGTGCTACAACCGCACAGTACTTCGCTGCAAAAGCATCTGCCGGATTCGGTGCCAATATTCGATACGCCATGATGCAGCATATTCAAAAGCGTTCCTATGCAGAACTAGACCAAATGGGGACCGATACGATGATTACCCGTATCACCAGCGATGTGAATCAAGTACAAAGCGGTGTCAATCTGGCACTCCGTCTCATGCTGCGTTCCCCGTTTGTGGTCATTGGTGCCATGATCATGGCATTTACTGTGGATGTAAAATGTGCTCTGATTTTTGCAGCCGTCATTCCACTGCTCACCATTGTGGTATTTGCCATTATGTTTGGCAGCATTCCGCTCTATCAGGCGGTACAAAAAAAACTGGACAGTATTCTCGGCAGAACCAGAGAAAATCTATTGGGCGTTCGGGTACTGCGTGCCTTCTGCAAAGAAGAAGAGGAGATAGATGCCTTCACAGAAGAAAGTGCAGCACTTTCTGTCATGCAAAAGCGAGTGGGACGGATTTCTGCCCTCATGAATCCGGCAACCTATATTCTGCTGAATCTTGCTATTATCTTTTTGATTTGGACAGGAGCCTTACAGGTGGAAGCTGGCGTACTGACACAAGGGGCAATCATCGCACTCTATAACTATATGTCACAGATTCTAGTGGAATTGATTAAACTTGCAAATTTGATTATTACACTAACCAAGTCCATTGCCAGCGGCAACCGCATTCAGGACATGCTTTCTTTCGGCGAAGAACCTGACAAAACTCAAAAACAGAACTGCAAACCTTCTGCCGGAAGCAGTGCAACGGTGCAGTTTGACCACGTTTCCTGCCGTTATCCACAGGCAAGTGCTGATTCTCTACATGATATCAGTTTTACAGCAAAAGCTGGTGAAACCATTGGTATCATTGGCGGCACTGGCTCTGGGAAAACTACATTGGTCAACCTGATTCCTGGCTTCTATCCAGCAACTAGTGGTACGGTTTCCATTGATGGTGTCGATGTTCAACAATATACAGATGCCGCTCTTCGGGCACAAATTGGCGTGGTACCACAAAAGGCGGTTCTGTTTCAAGGAACGATTCGAGAAAACCTCCAATGGGGCAAGCAGGATGCCACCGATGCAGAACTGTACCAGGCATTAGAAATTGCACAGGCAAAGGAAATCGTCGAACAGAAGGCCAATCAGTTGGAGGAACACATTACAGAAAATGCTGGCAATCTCTCTGGCGGACAGCGGCAACGGCTGACCATTGCAAGAGCATTGGTACGGCAGCCACGGATTCTCATTTTGGATGATAGTGCCTCAGCACTGGACTATGCCACAGATGCTGCTCTGCGGCAAGCCCTGCAAAACATGCCGAACCGCCCCACAACATTCCTTGTATCACAACGAACAGCGTCTCTCTTACACGCAGACCGAATCCTGGTACTGGATGGCGGAAAACTTGTTGGAAATGGAACCCATCAAGAGCTGCTGCAGGAATGTGCCGTTTATCAAGAAATCTACTATTCGCAATTTCCCAAGGAGGTGCAGACAAATGCCTAAACTGCAAAAAAAAGAACCGCAGAATTGGAAACGAATCTGGCAGATGATTCGTCCCTATCGTGGCTGGATGATCGCCTCTATGATATTGGCAGCATTTACGGTTGCTTTCACACTATATATTCCCATTCTAATTGGGGATGCCATTGATGCAATGGCAGAGAACGGTGGCGTTTCTTTTCCAATTATTACCCGTCTGCTCTGGGAAATTGGAATTTTGGCACTGCTGACAGCCTTGCTGCAATGGATCATGCAGACCATGCACAACAAAATCACATATCAGGTCGTAAAGGACTTCCGAACCGCTGCCTTTCAGAAAATCCAGCGGTTGCCGCTCTCCTATCTTGACCGGCATCCAACGGGAGAAACCGTCAGCCGTGTCATTACAGATGTAGATCAGTTTGCAGATGGCTTGCTGATGGGATTTACCCAACTGTTCACGGGTGTGTTTACCTTAATTGGCACACTGCTCTTCATGCTTCTGCTCAACTGGAAAATCAGTCTGGTGGTCATTGTAATGACACCGCTTTCTATCTTGTTTGCAAAAAGTCTATCTGGCCGTATTTATAAAATGTTCCGGCAGCAATCAGAAGCTCGTGCAGAACAAACTGCGATGGTCAACGAAGCAATCGGCAATCAAAAAGTAATTCAGGCATTCCACCACGAAGAAGCAACCTTGAAACAATTTCAGGAGAATAACGAAAAACTACAAAAAGCCTCCCTGCGTGCCTCTTTCTTCTCTTCTCTCATTAACCCCGGAACAAGGTTTATTTATGCAGTTGTCTATGCCGCTGTGGGACTGATTGGAGCATTCTCTGTGCTAAGCGGTAGTCTTACTGTTGGTGGACTCTCCTGCTTCCTGAACTATACGAACCAATATACGAAACCATTTAACGAAATTACTGGTGTTCTGACAGAATTGCAAAATGCAATTGCCTGTGCAAACCGATTGTTTCAATTGCTGGACGAGCAGGAGGAAACACCGGATGCATCAGATGCTGTTATAATGCAGCAGGTCAACGGCAATGTGACACTGCAAAATGTAGATTTCTCCTATGTACCAGAAAAGCCATTGATTGAACATTTACAGTTACAGGCGAAATCTGGTCAGCGAATTGCCATTGTCGGTCCGACCGGCTGCGGAAAAACAACATTGATTAATCTGCTGATGCGTTTCTATGAAGTCAATGATGGGGCAATTCTAATAGACGGTGTGAATATTCAGCATATGACACGGCACAGCCTGCGGCAAAATTTCGGCATGGTACTACAGGAAACATGGCTGAAAAACGGTACCATTCGAGAGAATCTCTGCATGGGCAAACCTGAAGCAACGGAAGAAGAAATGATTCTGGCAGCCAAAGCGGCTCACGCACATACTTTTATTCAACAGCTGCCACAGGGATATGATACCGTTATTCAGGACGGCGGCAATCTCTCACAGGGACAGAAGCAGCTGCTTTGTATTGCAAGAGTCATGTTATGTCTTCCGCCGATGTTGATTTTAGATGAAGCCACTTCTTCCATTGATACCCGAACAGAAGCACAAATTCAATCTGCCTTTGCCACAATGATGCATGGTCGTACC